>NZ_JBEXNT010000061.1:0-33476 GCF_040611255.1 Kitasatospora sp. NPDC002965
TGGGGGGGGCGGGGGGGGGGCACCGGGTCGACGCGTCGGATGACGGTTGCATTGGGGGGGGGGTTGCGGGTGGGGTTGGGGGCGGGGCTGGGTGTGTTCGGGGGTCGGGGATGCGGGGGGGGGGGGTGTCGTCGGGGCGGGGGGTCGGCAGTGCGCCGGCGCCGCGCGGCCGGGCCCCCGCCCGCAACTCCTGCTCCCAGTGCAGCGGCCAGCGCAGGAAGTCCAGGACCAGCCCGTCGAGGAGACCGCCGGCCGCCGCCCCGGCGCACCGCTCCGCCAGCCGCTCGCCGTGGACCGGGTCGGTCGGGACCAGGCCGGTGTACCACTCGCGTTGCTGCCACGGCCGCCCGTCGCCGGACACCGGCCGGAGGTCGGGTCGGCGGCGTTCGGCGGGTTCGGCGTGGTCGCTCAGGCAGGCCACGCTGCCGACCAGCCGGAGTCCCGCCGCGTGGCAGGCGGCGGACAGGGCGGGCGTGGCGGCGTCCGCCTTGGTGATCAGGGTGGTGAGGCCGGTGGCCGCCAGCCCGTCGAGCAGGCGCGCCCGGCCGTCCGGGTCGGCGGCGGCGAGCGTGCGGTCGAAGACGTACGCGCCGCGCAGCGGCGGGGGTGCCGCGTCCGCCGGGGACGCCGCCGGCCCGGACGCGGGTGACGGCGCCGGTGCCGGTGCGGGCGGTGACGGTGGGGCGGACAGGGGTGCGGGGGGCAGGGGTGCGGGGGGAACGGCCGGGGCAGGCACGGGTGATCCTCGGTGGGGCGGGTGCGTGGGCGCGCGGCGGCGGTGGGCCGGTGCGGCGCGGGGCGTCAGCGAAGCGGTGCGACGGCCGGACAGGCGGCGGTGGTGACGCGGCAGAAGTCCACGTGGGCCCGGGTGGTGAGGACGGCGGCACGGGACACGGCGCGGTCTCCTTCCCGGGTCGGTGATGGCACACTTCGGACGAACCCGAGGTTGACACCCGTCGGGATGTCGAGGATTCTCGCACAGAACTCTTCGAATGTGGAAGAGCAACATCGGTGGGCAACAGGATGTGGGAGGGATGTCGTGGACCGCACGTCGGCCCAGGCTCTGATCGTGCGACTGCGGGGCAGGCTGCCCTCCCTGTCGCCGGTGGAACGCGCGGTCGCCGAACGCGTGCTGGCCGACCCGGCCGCCGCGGCTGCCCTGAGCATCAGTCAACTGGCCGCCGCAGCAAGGGTGTCGGACACCTCGGTGACGCGGTTCTGTCGCACCCTCGGCCTGCGCGGCTACCCCGATCTGCGGCTCGCCCTCGCCGCCGCCCAGGTCGCGGCCGCGGACGAGTTCGCCGTCCGGGTCGGCGCCGACGGGGACGTCACCGCCGCCGACGACACCCGGACCGTGGTCGCCAAGGTGGCCCGCCTCAGCGCCCGGGCCGCCGAGGACACCGCCGCCCAACTCGACCTCGACGCCCTGGACGCGGTGGTCGACGCCCTGGCCTCGGCCCGCCGGATCGAGGTGTACGCGGCGGGGGCCGGGGCCGTGGTCGCCGCCGACCTGGAGTACAAGCTCCAGCACCTCGGCCTGGTCTGTGCCGCCCGCTCCGACGTCCACCGGGCCCTGATGGGCGCCGCGCACCTGACCCCCGCCGACGTCGCCGTCGGCATCTCCTACTCCGGCCGCACGCCCGAGGTCCTCGACCCGGTCACCGAGGCCGCCCGGCGCGGCGCCACCACCGTCGCCCTCACCAGCGACCCGGGCTCGCCGCTCGCCGCCGCCACCACCCGGGTCCTCACCTTCGCCGGCCGGGAGAGCGACCGCCGCACCGGTGCGACCGTCAGCCGGACCGCCCAACTCACCGTCGTGGACTGCCTCTACGTCCGCCTCGCCCAGTACCTCGACACCCGCGCCGCCGACGCCCTCGACCGCACCCGCCAGGCCGTCACCCGCGGCCGCACCCCGCAGCGCCACCATGCCTGACCACGGGAGTCCCGCCACCGCCCGGCGGCGGGGGCCCGCCTCCGCAGGCCGCGCCGAGGACACCTGGGTGGTGGGCGTCGACGTCGGCGGGTCCGGCCTCCGGGTGGCCGTCGCCCCCGCCGGGTGGCCCGCCGACCTCGCCGGGGCCCGGACGGCCGACGTGGCCGGGGCCGCCCGCGTGTCCGCGGCTGCCGCCGGGCAGGACGCCGACGCGCTGCTCGGCCGGCTGCTCCCCGCGCTCGGCTCCCTCGCCGCCGGACTGCCGCCCGGGGCCGGGATCGGCGCGGTCGCCGTCGGCGCCACCGGAATGGCCCTGCTCGGCCGGGCGCTCGCGGCGCGACTGCCCGGCCCGCTGGCCCGCGCCACCGGAGCCGAACGCCTGGTGCTGGCCGGGGACTCGGTCGCGGCGCACGTCGGCGCGCTCGGCACGGGCGCCGGGGTGACCGTGGCCGGCGGGACGGGCCTGGTCGCGATCGGCTACCGCGCGGAGACCGGCTGGCGGCGCGCCGACGGCTGGGGTCAGCTGCTCGGGGACTGCGGCAGCGGCGGCTGGCTGGGCCGCGAGGGCCTGGCGGCGGCCCTGCGCGCGTACGACGGGCGGACCGGCGGATCGCCCGCGCTGCTCGCGGCGGCCGAACGCCGCTACGGCCCGGCGCCCGGTCTCCCGGCGGCGCTCCAGCCGCGTCCGGACCGCGCCGCGCTGCTCGCCGCGTTCTCCCCCGACGTGGTGGCGGCGGCCGAGGAGGGCTGCCCGGTCGCCGGTGCGATCGTCCGGCGCGCGGGGGAGGAGATCGCCGCGAGCGCGACCGCCGCCGCCACCGCCGTCGGCCTCACGGACCCCCGGCTCGCCCTGACCGGCGGCCTCTTCCGTCTCGGGCCGGTCCGCCGGGCGGCCCTCGACGCGCTGGCCGCCCGGCTCCCCGCCGCCCGCCTCCGGGAGCCCGACGGCCCGCCCCTGCTCGGCGCCCTCCGGCTCGCGGCCTCGGCTGCCGCCGCGCCCGGAGGGCTGCCGTGGCCACTGGACCCGCCGCTGCTGGACCTCCTCGACCTGACCGCCTGACCTGACCGCCTGACCTGACCGCCTGACCGCTCACCGGCAGTGATCCCGCCCCGGCGCTCGCACGGTCCGGCCCTCCGGCGTCGCCGGGCCTCACGCCTTGCGGGCCACCGCGCCGTACATGCTGACCCGGTCGGCCCCGGCCTCCGGCGTGCCCTCCGGCCGCCAGAGCGGCACGGTGACCACACCCGGGTCCAGGACCTCCAGCCCGTCGAGGAACGCCCCCACCTCCTCGCGGGTGCGGCCGACCAGCGGTGCGGTGGCCCTGTCGTAGACCCCGGTGACCCGGTCCCGCACCGCGGCGGGGATGAAGTCCGCCGTCCCGTGCGAGAGGACCAGATGGCTGCCGGGGGCCAGGACGTCGAGCAGCGTGCGGACGGCGTCGTACGGCCGCTGGTGGTCCGGCACGAAGTGCAGGACGGCCGCCAGCACGAGGCCCACCGGGCGGTCGAAGTCGAGCAGCTTCTCTGCCTCGGCGGCGTCGAGGAGCTTCTCGGGCTCGCGCAGGTCGGCCTGGATCACCGTGGTCCGGCCGACGGCCGTGCCGCCCATCAGGGCCCGGGCGTGCGCGAGCACGATCGGGTCGTTGTCCACGTAGACGACCCGGGCGCCCGGGTCGACCGCCTGGGCGATCTGGTGGGTGTTGCCGGCGGTGGGGATGCCGGTGCCGATGTCGAGGAACTGGTCGATGCCCGCGGCGGCGACGCTGCGCACCGCCCTGGTGAGGAAGGCCCGGTTGGCGCGCGCGGTCGATCTGAACTCGGGGTTGGCCGCCAGGGCCCGTTCGGCGGCGGCCCGGTCGGAGGGGAAGTTGTCCTTGCCCCCGAGGTAGTAGTCGTACATCCGGGCCGGGTGCGGGATCTCCGGGCGCAGGTCCGCGGGGACACCGGGCTCGCCCGGTTCCCACATGCTGTCGTAGCCCACCACTGCCTCCGCACCTCCATGATCTGACGATCCGTCGGCGCACAGCGTAGGTGCTCGGGAGGGGCCCGGTGGGCGGATGGTCGGTTCACCCCCCGTTGTGAGAAATGGGCGCGTTGGTCCTCGTTCGGGGCTCCTGTGCGGTCGGGGGACGCGTTCGGAGCGGGGCCGGGGAGGGGGCTCGGCGCGGGCCGGGACGGCTTCCCTCCGCGCGCCTGCTCCCGGCCGGGGGAGCAGGTCCCCGGCGGGCGGTCCCGGGTGCCCCGGAGCAGGATGGGAGGGTCCGGGGCTCAGCCCAGTCGACGGGCCGCCGCACGCGGGCGGCAACGGGAGGTCGCCATGGTCGCCGTGATCGGTACGGCCGACATCAGGGAGTGGCGGGGACAGGCCGTCGTGGACGAGAAGGACCACCGGATCGGCGCGCTGGAGTCCGTCTACGTGGAGACCGCCAGCGACCAGCCGTTCTTCGCGACCGTCACGGTCGGCCTGGTGTCCCGGCGGCGGCTGGTCTTCGTACCGCTCGACGGGGCGGTCGTCGGCCCCGGGTACCTCCGGGTGGCGTTCCCCAAGGCCCAGGTCAAGCAGGCGCCGTCGATCGGCGTCGACGACGTCCTGCCCGCCGAGGACGAGGCGGCCGTGTTCGCGCACTACGGGCTCGCCTACACCCCCGGAGCGGGCGGCGAGCGCCGTCTCGCCCGCCGCTGACCCCGAGCACGCCCGCACCGGTACACATGTCGATGCACACGTCGGTGCACACGTCGGCCCGGTCCTGACCGGCCTGCGCCGACCGGTCAGGACCGGGGCCGTGGCGGGGCGGGGACCGACTCGACACGGCACCCCGCCCCCGCCGCCCGGCCGGCGCCTCCCACCGCGCCGGACCGGACACCACCGCTTCGCGGCAGCCGGCGGGGCGGATGGCCCGGCCCGCCGGGTATCACCCGAACGGCGGAACCACTGCCCCCGGTCCGTGCCCGCCGGTTCCCACCGCGCCCCGCCGCCCCGCGCTTCCGCCGCCCGCGCCGGGCGCGCCGCATCCCGGTTCAGGGAGCCACCGGCGCGCCGCGCCCCGCTCGGCGCGCCGGACTGGAAGGCTCACCTGCCCGGAGGCCTGCCGGAGCCGGCCCCCGACCGCAACCTCCCGACCACCACCCGTCGGACCACCCGTCGGACCACCACTCGTCAGACCATCACCGTCAGACCACCACCACCGGGCCGCCACTGATGACCGTCGCCATCGCTCTGCTCACCCAGGACCTCCGCCTGCACGACAACCCCGTGCTGCACGCCGCCGCCGCCGCGGCCGACGAGGTCGTCCCGCTCTTCGTCCTCGACCCGGACGTCTCCGCCGTGGGCTTCGCCGCGCCCAACCGGGCCGCCTTCCTCGCCGACTGCCTCGCCGACCTGGACGCCTCGCTGCGCCCGCTCGGAGGCCGCCTCGTCCTGCGCCGGGGACGGTCCGCGTCCGCGACCGCCCGGCTGGCCGCCGAGGTGGACGCCGCCTCGGTGCACGTCGCCGCCGGGGTGAGCGCCTTCGCCCACCGTCGCGAGCAGGCCCTGCGCGAGCAGCTCGGCGACCGGCTGCACGTCCACGACGGCTCCCTCACCGTGGCCGTGCCCGGTGCGGTGACCCCGGCGGGCAAGGACCACTACGCCGTCTTCACGCCGTACTTCCGGGCCTGGTCGCAGGCCCCGCGCCGGACCGTCCACCGCGCGCCGCGGGCGCTGCGCACCCCCGAGGGGATCGCGGGCGAACCCGTCCCCACCGCCGCGCCGGACTCGCCCGCCCTGCCGCCCGGGGGCGAGCGGACCGCGAGGCGGCTCTGGCAGCGGTACCCGCTGGAGCGCTACGCCGACCTGCACGACGACCTCGGCGCCGACGGCACCTCGCGCCTCTCGCCGTACCTGCACTTCGGCTGCCTCTCCGTCGGCGAGCTGGTCGCCGACGCCGAGCGGCAGGGGCACGAGGGCGCCGAGGCGTTCGTCCGTCAGCTGGCCTGGCGGGACTTCCACCACCAGGTGCTGGCCGCCCGGCCCGAGGCCGCTCACCGGGACTACCGCGACCGGGGCGACCGGTGGCTCCCGGAGGACGACGAGGAGTGCGAGGCCTGGCGGACCGGCCGGACCGGCTTCCCGCTGGTCGACGCGGGCATGCGGCAGCTCGCGCACGAGGGCTGGATGCACAACCGCGCCCGGCTGGTGACGGCCTCCTTCCTGGCCAAGACGCTCTACCGGGACTGGCGGATCGGCGCCCGCCACTTCCTGCGGCTGCTGGTGGACGGGGATCTGGCGAACAACCAGCTCAACTGGCAGTGGGTGGCCGGCACCGGCACCGACACCCGCCCGAACCGGGTGCTCAACCCGCTCTCCCAGGCGGACCGCCTCGACCCGGACGGTGCCTACGTGCGGCGCTGGGTGCCCGAACTCGCGGACGTCCGGGGGCGGGCCGTGCACCGCCCCTGGCGGCTGGACAGCCCGCCGGCCGGCTACCCGGCGCCGGTCGTCGATCCGGACGCGCTCTCCACCCGCCTCCGCTCGGCCCGCGGGCTGGAGTAAGGCGCCCGGGCCGGTCCGCCGGACGTCCGTTGCCGAACCGATCGCCGTGCGGTAGGCATTCACTCGGCGGACGGGGGTAGCCGGGCGAAGCCATGGTGGCGAACCGAGGGAGGAGGGGTCCCGTGTTCCGGATCATCGAGGACGTCGTCGAGGCGTGCATCATCGGGCCCGAGCTGAGGCGGGTCCTGCTGGAGCTGCGCTACGACACCGGTGACCCCTTCGCGATGTCGGTCGGGTTCGGCGCCGAGGCGGCGCTCGACCCGGAGGGGCGGCTCTGCTGGACGGCGGCCAGGGAACTGTTCGGCCAGGGGCTGAGCGCCCCGGCGGGCCGCGGGGACCTGCGCGTCCGCCCCTGGCAGCCGGGGACGGTGGGCGTGGAGTTCCACGGCGACGACGGCTGGGCGATCCTGGTCCTGGGGGCGGACGACCTCACGGCCTTCCTGCGCCGGACCTGGCAGGCGGTGCCCCCGGGCACCGAGCACCTGCTGATCCACTGGCCGGACACGGTGGCCGAACTGACCGGTGAGCCCGGCTGATCGCGGCGGGCTCACCGTGGTGGGGCGGACGCGGTGGCGGCTCCCGCCCGGTCCCGCAGGGGCCGGTCCGGGGAACGTCCGATTCGGTGAAGTCCGCAGCGGTCCGGCCGACATGCCCCGGAGGTTCCGGGGCAGACGGGCTTGTGAGCGGCGACCGCCCTGCGGTCGCCGGCCCGTCGGAGGAGGGATTCCGCGATGACCAGGATCGAGCAGTCCGTCGAGGTCGACGTGCCGCTGGCGGCGGCCTACGAGCAGTGGACGCGGCTGGAGGAGTTCCCGCAGTTCATGCGGGGCGTGGTCGGCATCGACCGGCTCGGTGAGGGGCGCACGCGCTGGGTGGTGGACGTGGCGGGCGCGCGCCGCGAGTTCGAGGCCCGCACCACCGAGCTGGTGCCCGACGAGCGGTTGGCCTGGGCCGCCGTCGCCGGAGAGGTGCGGCAGTCCGGGGTGGTGACGTTCCACCGCCTGGGTGAGCAGGCGACCAGGGTCATGCTGCAACTGGAGGTCGAGCCGCACGGCCTGATCGAACGGGTGGGGGAGGCGCTCGGCTTCGTCGACCGCCGGGTGATCGACGACCTCCACGACTTCAAGGCGCACGTCGAGTCCCGCTGGGACGTCGGGGCGGAGCACGACCGCCACCAGCGTTCCTGAGGGTGCCGGGGGAGGGCCGGGGCGGGACGACCCGCCGCAACCGGCCCTGCCCGTACGGGGTCTGCCGCACCCGGGGGCACCACCGAACCCCCACCCCCCGGCACCGAATCCCCACCCGCCCACCTGAACCCGTCCTGGATTTCCCGCACCGCCCGACCTTCCGTCACGCATCGTTCACGTCCCGGTCGCCGGCCTTCGGATGAATGGGCCCGGCCCCACAGTTGTACAGCCAACTGTCAGTGGGTCGACCCTCCCCAGCCCCCGTCACCAGCCGTGGACGGGCCAGGTCCGACGCCCCCCGCCGGCCGGCCCGAGCGGCGGACAGGACAACCGTGGCCACCGGCAGCACCCTGAGCCTCGCCATCCCCCCGAGTCCCGCGCTCCCCGTCGAAGGCGACCGCCTCACCTTCCACTGGACCACCGACGCACCCGACGCCAAGAACTGGGTCGGCATCTACGACGGCGACCGCAGGCCCGGCACCGGAAGTTCGCTGCTCTGGAAGTACACACCGGCCGGATCCGGTGACGTCCAGCTCGACACCTCGGCGCTCACCGGCGGCCCGTACACGGCCTACCTGCTGGCGAAGGACGGCTACGGCGTCCTCGCCCAGACCGCGCCGTTCACGTTCCGCCCCAAGCCGGCCGTGGTCCGCCCGCACGCCGCGGTGGACGCGCTCACCGCCACGCCCGTCGCGCCCGGCGCCGCCGTCAGCGTCCGGCTCGGCGGCCTCTGGTCCCGACCGGCCGGGAACCCGCCCGGCAGCGCGGCGTTCCGGAAGATCAGCGGCCCCGCCTGGCTCGCCGTCGGCGCCGACGGCACGGTCACCGGCACCGCCCCGGCCGGCCGGCCCGCGCGGGACCCGGAACTCCTCGTCGTCGGCGTCAAGGACGGCGCGGGCGCCACCGACACCGTCACCGTGCAGGTCCCGGTGGCCGAACCGGCAGGTCCGCTCCGGCTGAAGACGGCCTCCTGGAACCTCGCCGACGCGGGCGCGGGCTTCACCGACGCGGTGGAGAAGCAGCTGCGCGTCGTCCTCGCCCAGGGCCTGGACGTGCTCGGCCTCCAGGAGACCGCCGGCAGCGCCGCCCGGACGCTGGCCGACGCGCTCGGCTGGCACGTCTACCAGAGCCCCGGCAGCGTCGGGATCCTCAGCCGCTACCCGCTCACCGCGGTCACCCCGCCCACCGCGGACCTCCCCGCCGCCGGTGCCACCCTCCGACTCCCCGGCGGTCGCACCGTCCGGTTCTGGGCCGCGCACCTCGACGAGTCGGACTACGGCCCGTACGCCGTCCAGGACGGGCGGACCGCCGCCCAGGTGGTCGCCGCCGAGAACGGCTCGCTCCGCCTGCGGCAGGCGAAGGCACTGGCCGCCGCGCTCGCCGCCGACGCCGCCGCCGGTGTCCCGGTGGTGCTCGCCGGGGCGCTCGCCTCGCCCTCCCACCTGGACTGGACGGCCGCCACCGCCGCCGCGCACGGGGGAGCGGGCCCGGTCGCCTGGCCGGTCACCACGGCGCTCCAGGCCGCCGGCCTGACCGACACCTTCCGGGAGGAGTACCGCGACCCGGCCAAGGCGGCCGGGGTCACCTGGTCGCCGACCCGCAGGCAGCGCGCCGCCGGGAAGGCCGAGCCGCAGGACCGGATCGACTACGTCCTCCACCGGGGCCCGCTGAAGCTGGTCGAGGCGCACACCCTGGTCGCCGACTGGCCCGCCACCGGTACCGACCCGGCCGCGCTCGCGGCCAACCAGTGGCCCTCCGACGCCGCCGCTGCCGTCGCCACCTTCCAGCTCTGAGAGGCCAGTCCGCGATGTCCGAGCTCTCCCGCCGCACCTTCGTCGGCGCCACCGCCGCCGCCGGCGCCGCCGCCCTCACCGGCCTGCCCACCACCTCCGCCACGGCGGCGCCCGCGCCGGGGCGCCTCACCGGCACCATCGAGGACGTCCGTCACGTCGTCGTGCTGATGCAGGAGAACCGCAGCTTCGACCACTACTTCGGCACCCTGAACGGCGTGCGCGGCTTCGGCGACAAGCAGGCGCTGCAGTTCCCGGACGGCGCCGACGTGTTCCGCCAGCCCGACCCGCGCCGGAGCGACGGCGGTGCGATGCTGCCGTACCGGATGGACACCTCCAAGTACAACGCGCAGAACGCCGGCGGTCTGCCGCACGACTGGGCCACCGGCCACCAGGCGATCAACAACGGCGCGATGAACAAGTGGATCGCCGCCAAGGGCGAGCGCACCATGGGCTACTTCTCGCGCGAGGACATCCCCTACCAGTACGCGCTGGCCGACGCGTTCACCCTCTGCGACGCCTACTTCACCTCGCTCGCCGGCCCGACCGACCCCAACCGCCTCTACCTGTGGACCGGCACCGCCGGCCCGGGCCGCGACGGCACCACCGGCCCCTGGATCGACAACACGCCGGTCACCGACAACCCCGTCGCCGACTGGACCACGTACGCGGAGCGGCTGGAACAGGCCGGCGTGACGTGGCGCGTCTACCACAACCCCAGCAAGGACGACCGCACCGGCGATTACGACGACAACGCACTCTCGTACTTCCGGCAGTTCCACGCCTTCCCGAAGGACGACCCGCGGTACGTCAACGCGATGACCAAGTTCGACCCGGCCGCCTTCGACGCCCACTGCAAGGACGGCTCCCTGCCGACCGTCTCCTGGCTGGTCGCGCCCTACCTGTTCTCCGAGCACCCCGAGGCCGGTCCGGCGTACGGCGCGCACTGGGTGAACCAGGCGCTGCAGTCGCTGATGTCCAACCCGGAGGTGTGGAAGCACACCGTCTTCCTCGTCATGTACGACGAGAACGACGGCTACTTCGACCACATGGTCCCGCCCACCCCCGAGCCCGGCACCCCGGAGGAGTTCACCCAGGGCCGCGCCATCGGCCTCGGCAACCGTGTCCCGCTCTGGGTCGCCTCGCCCTGGTCGCGCGGCGGCTGGGTCAACTCCCAGGTCTTCGACCACACGTCCGTCCTGCGCTTCATGGAGCAGGTCACCGGGGTCGCCGAACCCAACATCTCAGCCTGGCGCCGGGCCGTCTGCGGCGACCTCACCAGCTGCTTCGACTTCGCCGCGCCGAACCACTCGATACCGCAACTCCCGGACACCACGGCCCTGATGGCCCGGGCCGACGCGGGCACCAAGCTTCCGGGCGTCCAGCTCCCCGCCACCGGTGCCCAGTCGATGCCCGTCCAGGAGCGCGGCGACCGGCCGCACCGCCACCTGCCGTACCAGCCCTGGGCCGACGTGGAGGTCGACCGGCGGACCGGCCGGGTCACCTGCACCATGACCAACGACGGTTCCGTCGCGTTCCCGTACACCGTCTACCCGAACATCGTCCACCCGTTCGCCGGCACGCCGTTCACCGTGGCGCCGGGCGCCTCCGCGACGTACCTGTGGGAGGCCGCGTCGACCAACGGCCGCTACGACTTCACCGTCCACGGCCCCGACGGCTTCGTCCGCCGCTTCGCCGGCACCGTGGTCCGGGACGGTGTGAACGGCCCCGCCGGCGTGAACGGGGCGAACGGGCCGGTCCACCCCGACGGACAGAACGACGTCGGCGTGCCGATCGTCACCGCCGACCTCTCCGGCTCCCGGCGGCTCACCCTGCAACTGGTCAACGACGGCATGACGGACGTCTGCTTCACCGCCGTGCCGAACGACTTCGCCGGCACCGCGCAGACCGTCCGGGTCAAGCCGGGCAAGCAGACGAACCTCGCCTGGCCGCTGGACAAGGAGGGCCGTTACGACGTGGTGGTCACCGCGGCCACCGGACTGCGGTTCACCCAGCGGTACGCGGGATGGGTGCACTGAGCACCTGACGGGCGGCCGGTGACCACGGCAGGTGGCCACCGGCCCCCGGAGCGCCGGCCCGGGGACGCCCGACCGGGGCGCCGAACCGGGGCGCCGAACCGGTGACCCCCGGCCGTGGCACCGCCGCCCGGCCGGGGGCCCGCCGCTACCGTCGGCTCCATGCAGAACATCACTCCGTGCCTCTGGTACGACGACGCCGCCGAGGAAGCCGTCCGCTTCTACACCTCGATCCTCCCCGACTCCCGGATCACGGGGGTCACCCACTACGGTGAGCCGGGCCCCGGCGTCCCCGGCCGGGTCCTGACCGTCAGCTTCGAACTCGGCGGCCGGCCGTTCGTCGCCCTCAACGGCGGCCCGTTGTTCCCGTTCACCGAGGCGGTCTCGCTCCAGATCGAGTGCGACGACCAGGCGGAGGTCGACCGGCTCTGGGAGGCGCTCCAGGAGGGCGGCGGCCAGGAGAGCCAGTGCGGCTGGCTCAAGGACCGCTGGGGCTTCAACTGGCAGGTCACCCCGCGCGTGCTGCTCGACCTGGTCAACGACCCGGACCGGGCCAAGGCCGACCGGGTCTTCGCGGCGATGCTGCAGATGAAGAAGATCGACATCCAGCAGCTGCTCGACGCCGCCCGCGGCTGACCCCGGCGCACACCCGCCCCTGCCCGCCCCTGAACTCCCCTTCCCCGGACGGACCGCCCTGACGGCCCGTCCTCCCGCCCTCTCGCCCCCCGCCCTCTCGCCCCCGTCCTCCCGTCCGTCAGCTCCGCTTCCGCCGCAGCCGGCCGGACCGCAGGCGCTCGCCCCGGACCAGCCGGCGCAGCCAGGCGAGCCGGGAGAACCGCTCCCGGTTCGCCACCGAGGCCCGGTCCAGTTCCTCCATCAGCCGCCGGCTGCGGTGCTCCAGGTCCAGTTCGTCGAGGATCCGGTCCACCTCGGCCAGCAGTGCGCCGTGCAGCTGCCAGGCCTCCGGATGCTCGCGGACCCGGTCGAGCAGCAGCCGGGCCACGTTCTCCCGGCTCGCCCAGGCGGCCGTCAGCTCGGCGGTCAGCCGCTGCTCGGCCTCCTCGGCGTTCCGGCTGACCTGGGTGGTGACCAGGACGGCGAAGCTCACCAGCGCGCCGCCGATGTGCGCGAGCAGCTCCTCCAGCGCCACCGCGACGTCCGGGGCGACCAGCGGCTCGCCGGGCGGGCGCCGCTTGGCGAGGTCGGTGAGCGACCGGGCGAGGACCCGGATCACCACCACGCAGATCTCCAGGGTGTCCAGGCCGGTCCGCAGCACCAGCCGGGAGAGCAGCCCCTCGCTGATCCGGGGGTTGAGCCGCAGGCTGTCCTCGGCCTGCCGGAGCGCGGCGTCGACGTCGGCGATCGCCTGGTCGAGCCGGCGCGCCTCGTGCAGCCGTTCGGCGGCGTGGGCGACGGGGGTGGGGCGGTCGAGCTGCTCGGCCAGGTCGAGCAGCAGCTGCCGGGCCCGGCGGGCGAGGTCCTCGATCGACTCGCCCGCCGTGTCGACCCACACCGGTGGCGCGAACAGCAGGTTGAACAGCAGTCCGACGACCGCGCCGATCAGGGTCTCCAGGACCCGGTCCCAGGCCTGGGAGGCGAGTTTGGTGACGCCCAGGATCAGCATCGCGCTGATCGCGACCTCCTGGACGAACTCGTCCACCCGGACGAACCGCCCGACGACCAGGGAGGCGAGGATGACCAGCCCCAGGCTCCACCAGGAGAGCCCGACCACCGAGCTGAAGCCGATCGCGATCAGCACCCCGACCACCACCGAGTTGACCCGGCGGATGCTGGTCGTCAGCGTCGAGTAGACGGTGACCTGGACGACCAGCAGCGCCGTGAGCGGCGCGGTCAGCGGGGCGGGCTCGCTGCTCAGCCAGGTCGCCACCACGTAGGAGAGGGTGGCGGCGACGGTCGCGCGGACGGTCTGGACGACGAAGGGCTCGCGCGTGCCGCGGCGGACCGCGGCGGCGACGGAG
The DNA here is from genome assembly GCF_040611255.1 of Kitasatospora sp. NPDC002965. Classification (NCBI taxonomy): domain Bacteria; kingdom Bacillati; phylum Actinomycetota; class Actinomycetes; order Kitasatosporales; family Streptomycetaceae; genus Kitasatospora; species Kitasatospora sp. NPDC002965. The sequence continues at coordinate 13,457 of NZ_JBEXNT010000061.1, forward strand.
TCCGGTAGCAGGGACATGCGGACCTTCTTCCCCGAAGCGCCGGTTCACACCACCCAGGGTCGTCCGACCGCCCCGCGCCCTCAGGGGCGGGGGCGCCGGTCCCGCAGCAGCTTCCACGGCGCGAGGGCGGACTCGACCTGCACGGAGAGGCTCATCTTGGACGCGCCCTTGACCCGCTCCTCGAAGCGGATCGGCACCTCCCTGACGGTGAGTCCGCGCTGCACCACCCGGTAGTTCAGCTCGACCTGGAACGAGTACCCGTTGCTGTTCACCGAGGACAGGTCGATCGCCCGCAGGGTCTCCGCCCGCCAGGCCTTGAAGCCGGCGGTGGCGTCCCGCACGCCCAGTCCGAGGATGGTGTTCACGTAGAAGTTGGCCCAGCTGGAGAGCGCCTTGCGGTGCCACGGCCACTCCGCGGCGGTCGAGCCGCCCGGCACGTACCGGGAGCCGAGCACCACGGCCGTGTCGTCGGCCAGCAGGGTCTCCACCATGGTCGGGAGGACGGCCGCCGGGTGGGACAGGTCGGCGTCCATCTGGACCACCACGTCCGCGCCCTGCTCCAGGGCCAGGGTCATGCCCGCGACGTAGGCCCGGCCGAGGCCGTCCTTCTCGGTGCGGTGCAGCACCCGGATGCGGCCGTCGGATCCGGCGGCGAGCTCGTCCGCGATCTTGCCGGTGCCGTCGGGCGAGTTGTCGTCGACGACCAGGAGGTGGAGGTCGGGCAGGTCGAGGTCGGCGAGCAGTCCGGCGAGGACCGGAAGGTTCTCCCGTTCGTTGTAGGTGGGTACGACCACAACGACCTTCGGGGAGGCCTCGACCATGTTCTGTCCCTCGCGTGCTCTCCGGCCGGTGCCGCGCAGTGGCACCGGTTCGGACGGATGTCCGGTACTACGGCCGTGCGAGTCTATCCGCGGCGGTTCGTAGGCTGTCCCGGTGGTCCGGCCCCCGGTCGGGCGGGCACGTCCCGAGGGCCGGCCGGAGTCCGCGCGGGTGCCGCGGACGGACCGGCCGGCGCACCGTCACCGGCCTAACGGGACCGGCGGGAGCTCCAGGCGGGGGCGACGATCGCGACCAGCGCGACGGCGAAGCCGATCTGCAACAGGTGCCGGATCCAGTCGATGCCGGAGGTGTGGCGGACGCCGATCCAGCCGGCCATCGCATTGCCCAGCCAGGCGCCGGCCGCGCCGAGCAGCATGGTGAGCCACCACGGGATCGACTGCGGTCCGCGGAGGATCAGTTTGGCCAGCACCCCCAGCACGAAGCCGATGAGCAGAATCCACAGGAGCTGGAACATCGCATTCCACCTTTCGAGGCGCGTTTCCCCATGATCGCCCGAACGGCCCGGACCGGCACCTCGACCGCGTGGTCACGCCCCTCGATCCCGTCAGCCCGCCGTCCCGCCCGCCGGGCCGGCACCGTCCGTCCCGCCCGTCCCGCCCGTCCCGCCCGCCGGGCCGGCACCGCCGCCGCCCCCGCTCAGCGCGGCTCCGGTCGCCGGGTCGAAGACGTGGAGCCGTTCGGTGTCGATCCACAGCTCCAGCGGGGCCCCTTCGGCCGCCCGGGTGGCGGTGCCGATCCGCGCCACCACCTCCCGCCCGGGCGCCCCGGCACCGGCCTCCCGCTGCTGCGCGCCGAGCTCCTCCAGACCGCCCCCGACGACCGGATCACCCTCGACGGTGAAGTGCACGAACACGTCCGAGCCCACCGACTCCACGACCTCGACCCCGACCGTGACGGTCGCTCCGCCGACCGGGTGCTCCAGCAGTGCGGCGTCCTCGAAGTGCTCCGGGCGGATGCCGACCACCACCTCGCGCGGCGCGTCGGCGGCCGTGAGGCCCCGGCGCAGCCGGTCGCCCACCGGCAGGTCGCCGAGCGCGGTGCGCAGCACGCCCTCCTCCAGCCGTCCGTGCAGCAGGTTCATCCCGGGCGAGCCGATGAAGCCGGCGACGAACAGGTTGGCCGGCTCGTCGTAGAGCCGCTGGGGCGCGCCGACCTGCTGGACGACGCCCGCGCGGAGCACCACCACCCGGTCGCCGAGCGTCATCGCCTCGACCTGGTCGTGGGTGACGTAGACGGTGGTGGTGCCGAGGCGGCGCTGGAGCCGGGAGATCTGGGTGCGCATCTGCACCCGCAGCTTGGCGTCCAGGTTGGAGAGCGGTTCGTCCATGAGGAACGCCTTGGGGTCGCGGACGATCGCCCGTCCCATGGCGACGCGCTGGCGCTGCCCGCCGGAGAGGAGGGCGGGCCGGCGGTCGAGGTGTTCGGTGAGGTCGAGGATCCGGGCGGCCTCCTCGACCTTGGCGGCGACGACGGCCTTGTCGGTCCTGGCGAGCCGCAGCGCGAAGCCCATGTTCTGGCGGACGGTCATGTGCGGGTAGAGCGCGTAGCTCTGGAACACCATCGCGATGTCGCGGTCCTTGGGCGCGCGGTCGTTGACCACCTGCCCGCCGATCCGCAGGGTGCCCCCGGTGATGTCCTCCAGGCCGGCGATCATGTTGAGGGTGGTGGACTTCCCGCAGCCCGAGGGGCCGACCAGGATGACGAACTCACCGTCCGCCACGGTCAGGTCGACGTCGCGGACGGCGACCGAGCCGTCCGGGTAGCGCTTGGTGATGCCGTCGAGGACGATCTCGGCCATGGGTTCTGGTCACCCCTTCACTGCGCCGGCGGTGAGGCCGGCCACGATGCGGCGCTGGAAGAACAGGACGAAGAGCACGATCGGCACCGTGATCACCACGGCCGCGGCGGCGATCGAGCCGGTCGGCTGCTGGAACTGGGAACTGCCGGTGAAGAAGGCGATCGCGGCCGGGACGGTCCGGGCCGCGTCGGTGGAGGTCAGCGAGATCGCGAAGAGGAAGTCGTTCCAGCAGAAGATGAAGACCAGGATGCCGGTGGTGAACACCCCGGGCGCGGCCAGCGGGGCGATGACCAGGCGGAACGCCTGGGCGGGTGTCGCGCCGTCCACCTTGGCGGCCTTCTCCAGGTCCCACGGGATCTCCCGGAAGAAGGCCGACAGGGTGTAGATCGCCAGCGGCAGCGAGAAGGTCATGTAGGGGATGATCAGCCCGAGCCAGGTGTCGAAGAGGCCGAGCACGCGCTCGATCTCGAAGAGCGGCGAGACCAGGGAGATCGGCGGGAACATCGCGATCAGCAGGGACATCCCGATCAGCAGCCGCTTCCCGGGGAAGCGCAGCCGGGCCACCGCGTAGGCCGCCATGGTGGCGAGCACGAGGGCGAGCGTGGTGGCGATCACCGCGATGCCGATCGAGTTGACGAGGGCCCGGGTGAACTCCGAGGTGCGGAAGATGCCGCGGTAGTTCTCCAGCGTCCAGCTGCGCGGGACGAAGTCGCCGTCGGACAGGGTGCCCGGGTCCTTGAACGACAGTGCGGCGATCCACCAGACCGGGAACAGCGCGTACAGCACGACCACCAGGTTGACCACGCCCCAGCCGGTCCGGGCACGGGCCTGGCGGGCGGTCACCGGCGCTCCGTCGCGCCGCCGGGCGCGGCGGCGCCGAAGACCTTGACGAAGACCAGGGCGATCGCCGCCACGCAGAGGAAGATCAGCACCGAGATCGCCGAGCCGATCCCCAGGTTGAGCGCGGTGAAGAGGTTGTCGTAGCCGAGGATCGACACCGAGCCGGTGTCGTTGGCACCGCCGGTCAGCACGTAGATGTTGTCGAAGATCCGGAACGCGTCCAGGGTGCGGAACAGCAGGGCCACCAGGACGGCGGGCTTCATCAGCGGCAGGACGACCAGCCGCAGCCGTTGCCCGAAGCCGGCGCCGTCGACCATCGCGGCCCGGACGGTCTCGGTGGGCACCAGCGCCAGCCCGGCCAGCAGCAGGAGCGCCATGAACGGGGTGGTCTTCCACACCTCGGCCAGGATGATCAGCCCGATCGCCGGCCAGTGCTCGGTGAGCGGGGCGCTGCCCTCCGGGAGCAGCGCCGCCAGGTAGCCGGTGCCCGGCGTCCAGGCGTACTGCCAGGAGTAGGCGGCGACCACCGTCACGATGCCGTACGGCACCAGCACCGCCGTGCGCACCAGGCCCCGGCCGACCACCGCCCGGTGCATCACCAGCGCCAGGGCCAGGCCGAGCACCAGCTCGACGGTGACCGAGACGGCGGTGATCAGCACCGTCACCCCCAGGGCCTGCCACCAGTACGGGGAGGAGAGCACGGCCCCGTAGTTGGCGAGCCCGACGAACGAGGCCCGGTCCGGGAAGCGCAGGTCGTAGCGCTGGAGCGAGAGGTACACGGCGTAGCCGACCGGATAGGCCGTCACGAGGGTCATCACCAGCACGGCGGGGGCGCACAGCAGCCAGCCGAGCCGGCGCTCCTGCCGGGAGCCGGCCGACCTCCGGCCCGGCGGTGCGTCCGGGCGGGGCGGGCGGGCGGTGGTGGCGGTCATGGGATCAGCCCCTTCGAGCCGAGCGCGTCCCTGATCTGGCCGGAGAGCGCCGCGACGGTGCGTTCCGGGTCGACCGCCGAGGGCGGCGAGAGGGCGTGCGCGACGGCGATCGAGACGTTCTGGTACGCGGGCGTCTGCGGCCGTACCGAGGCGGTGTCCAGGGCCGCCAGGACGTCGGCGGCGAACGGGTAGCTGTCGGTGAGCTCGGCGGCGGTGTACAGGCTGCGCAGGGAGGGCGGCAGACCGCCCTTGAGCGCGTTGGTCAGCTGGTTGTCGCGGTTGCGCAGGCAGAGGGTGGCCTCCTGGGCCAGGTCGGGGTGGCGGGAGTAGGCGCCGACGGCCAGGTCGATGCCGCCGATGGTGACGGTGGCGGGCCGTCCCGGGACGACGGCGGGGTAGGGCGCCCAGCGGAAGTGCGGGAACAGTTCGGGCTCGTTGGCCTTCATCGACGGGTAGACGAAGGGGTAGTTGAGCTCGAAGGCGGCGGTCCCGGACTCCGTCGCCAGCCGGTTCTGGTCCTCCATCTGGTTGGCGAGCGAGGGGTCGGCGGCGGGGGAGCGGGCCAGGTCGCGGATGACCTGCGCGGCGGCGACGGCCGGCTCGCCCAGCGACGGCGCGGACGCGTCCGGGGTGAGGATCGACCCGCCGGCGCTGGTGACCAGGGTGTTGAACCAGACCGTCAGACCCTCGTACTGGGCGCCCTGGGTCTCGACGAAGTGGGGCTTGCCCTCGGCGGCCAGTTGCCGGGCCCGGTCGAGCAGTTCGGCCCAGGTGCGCGGTGCGCTGGGGACCAGGTCGTCGCGGTACCAGAGCAGTTGGGTGTTGGAGTTGTACGGGACGGCGTAGAGCCGGTCCTTCCAGGTGGCGGTGCGCAGGGCGGCGGCCAGGGTGTCCTCGCTCGCCCGCTCCCGCAGCGGGCCGGTCCACTCGCGGGCCCAGCCGGCCTCGGCGAACTCGGCGGTCCAGGTGACGTCCAGCCCCATGATGTCGACGCCGCTGTCGTGCGCGGCGAGCCGGCGGACCAGCTGCTGGCGCTGGCCGTCGGCGGTGCGCGGCAGCTTGTTGTAGCGGATCGTGTAGCGGCCGCCGGAGGCGCTGCCGCAGGAGTCGGCGGCCTGCTGGAGCGCGCCCGAGTCGTCGGGGAAGTTGTACCAGTCGAGGGTGACCGGGCCGTTCCCGGTTCCGTTCCCGGCGCCGCTGCCGCAGGCGGCGAGCGCCCAGGTGAGCAGTAGGACCAGGACGAGCGCGGTGCGGTCGCGGACTCCGGTCATCGTGGTCCCTCCCGTCGGCGGCCTGCGGGTGGCCACGCTAGGCGGTCGGGCCGGAGGGGCCCGGAGCCGGCGACGGGACACACCCGGGGACCGCCCGCGCGGCGTAAGGCCCGGCCCGGCGCGGTCGTCGGGCCGGGCCTCGCACCGCGGTCAGGGCGCGGGGACGAGGGTGGAGCCGACGAGGTGTTCGGCCAGGCCGGTCCGGCCCGCCTCGCGGTACCAGCGGCGCTGGCGGTCGGCGCCGTTCCCGTTCTGCCGGAACGCCTGCCACAGGTCGGACACCCGGTCGGTGTCGCCGGCGGCGTCGAGACCGGGGGCGATCCGGGCCCACAGCTCCTCGATCACGGCGGCGGTGGGGCGGGCGACGCCGTCCAGCGGGGAGATCAGGGCGCCGTGCAGGCCGGCGTGGGCGGCGTGCCAGGTGGCGGCGCGCACCAGCTCGTCGGGCGTCTCCGGACGCGGGCGCCCGGCCCGCTCGTCCAGGACCGCCGAGGTCACCAGGGCGCGGATCAGGCCGGCGAAGAGCTCGGCGTCCGCCACCGTCAGCTGGACGTCGGCCGCCCGCACCTCGACGGTGGGGTAGCGGGCGGAGAGGCGGGCGTGCCAGTACACCTGGCCCTCGTCGGTGATCGCCCCGGCGGTGAGCAGCGCGTCCACCCGGCGTCGGTGGTCGGCCGCGTCGCGGAAGAGCGGCGGCGGGCCGCTGACCGCCCACTGGTCGAACTGGACCGTGCGCCAGCTGGCGAAGTGGGTGTCGCGGTCGCGCCAGTACGGCGAGTTGGCGGCCATCGCGACCACGACCGGCAGCCAGGGGCGCAGCCGGACGAGGGCGCCGAGCCGCTCCTCCGGGTCGGGGACGCCGACGTGGACGTGCATGCCGTTGAGCATGAGGTCGTCCACCAGGGAGGGCGCCTGGCGGCGGGCCCGCCGGTAGCGGTCACCGTCGGTGACCGGGACGGGCCCGTCATGGCCGAACGGGGCAGCCCCGACGGGCACGACGCGGCAGCCGTTCCGCGCGGCCGCGGCGCTCAGTCCGGCGCGGATGCGGACCAGGTGGCGGGAGACCGCCGCGAGGTCCTCGCAGACCGGTGTGGCCGTCTCCACCTGCACCTGGAGCAGCTCGTGCTGGGCCTCGTCCGGCCGCAGCGCGGGCGCCAGGTCGGCGGCGGCCAGGACCTCGGCGGCGCGGGGGACGGGTGTCGCGTCCCGCGGGTCGATCAGTAGGTACTCTTCCTCGACTCCGAGTGTCAGCATGGCCTCCCGGCTACCCCGGCAGGCCGTTCCCACGCCGCGGACGGGCGGCGTCCCGAACCGGCGGGAGGCCGGCGGGAGGCCGGAGGGCGGGACGGACGCCCCGCAGGCGGGGTGGGTCCGCCCCCGGATCCGCCGGACGGCAGCCGTTTGGTGCTGCCGGGAGCGGTTAGGCGAGAGGCCGGCGCCCGGTTCCCGGAGGACTTCGCCGCCGGCCGCGAGGGCCGTCCCGGCGGGGCCGGTCCCCTGCCGTCCCGTCCCGAACGACCGAAGGAGCTCCCGCATGCACACGACCCAGGCGTCCCCGCTCGGCCCCGGCTCCGACCTGGCCGACCTCGGCGAACTCGCCCAGCAGCTCCGGGTGGACGCGGTCCGGGCCGGCACCGCCGCCGGCTCCGGGCACCCCACCTCGGCCCTGTCCGCCGCCGACCTGGTGGCCGTGCTGGCCGCCCGCCACCTGCGCTACGACTGGGAGGACCCGGCGAACCCGGGGAACGACCACTTCGTCCTCTCCAAGGGGCACGCCTCACCCCTGCTGTACGCGATGCTCCGGGCCGCCGGAGCGATCTCGGAGGACGAACTCCTGACCACCTACCGGCGCGCCGGGGCCCGCTTGCAGGGCCACCCGACGCCGGTGCTGCCCTGGGTGGACGTGGCCACCGGCTCGCTCGGCCAGGGGATCGGCTACGGGGTGGGGATCGCGCTGGCCGGCCGGGACCTCGAACACCGGCCGTACCACGTCTGGGTGCTGTGCGGGGACGGCGAGATGGCCGAGGGGTCGGTCTGGGAGGCCCTGGACGCGGCAGGGCGCCACCGGCTCGCCAACCTCACCGTGATCGTCGACGTCAACCGCCTCGGCCAGTCGGGCCCCACCGCACTGGGCCGGGACGTGGACGCCTACGCCCGGCGGATCGAGGCGTTCGGGTGCCGCGCCCTGGTCGTCGACGGCCACGACCCGGCCGCCGTGGACGAGGCGCTGCGGACCGCCGCCGACGGCCTGCAGCCGACCGTGGTGGTCGCCGGCACGGTGAAGGGCCGGGGCTTCGCCGAGGTGGAGGACGCCGAGGGGTGGCACGGCAAGCCCTTCCCCGAGGACATGGCCGCGCGGGCGGTCGAGGAACTGGGCGGGGTCCGCCACCTGAGGGTCCGCGGCCCGAGGCCGCCCGCCGCACCGGCCCCGATTCCGGCTCAGGCACCCGCCCCGGTCCCGGTTCCGGCTCAGGCTCAGACACCGGCCCCGGGCGCGACGCCCGCCCCGGTCGGCACCGGCCGCCCGGTGGAGCTGCCGGTCTTCGAGGTCGGCGACGAGGTGGCCACCCGGGCGGCGTACGGCCGGACCCTGGTCGCGCTCGGCGACGCCCGCCCGGAGGTGGTGGTCCTGGACGCCGAGGTCGGCAACTCCACCACCACCGAGGACTTCGCCGAGGCCCACCCGGACCGCTTCTTCCAGTCCTACATCGCCGAACAGCAGATGGTGGCCACCGCCGTCGGGATGGCCGTCCGCGGCTACCGGCCCTACGCCACCACCTTCGCCGCGTTCCTCACCCGGGCCCACGACTTCGTCCGGATGGCGGCCGTCTCCCGGGTGGACCTGGCGCTGTGCGGGACCCACTGCGGGGTGGAGATCGGCCCCGACGGCCCCTCCCAGATGGGGCTGGAGGACCTCGCGATGATGCGGGCCGTCCGGGGCTCCACCGTGCTGTACCCCGCCGACGCGACCTGCACCGCCGCTCTCACCGCCACCATGGCCGACCTGGACGGGATCTCCTACCTGCGCGCCACCAGGGGCGCCCACCCCGTCCTCTATCCCGAGGGCGAGACCTTTCCCGTCGGCGGATCCAAGAACCTGCGGGGCGGCGGGGAAGGGGACCGGGTGACCCTGCTCGGCGCCGGTGTCACCGTCCACGAGTGCCTGAAGGCCGCCGACCGGCTCGCCGAACTCGGCGTCGCGACCCGGGTGATCGACCTCTACTCGGTCAAACCGCTGGACGCCGCCGCCGTACGGCGCGCCGCCCAGCAGACCGGGGCCCTGGTCGTCGTCGAGGACCACCACCCCGAGGGCGGCCTCGGCGAGGCGGTGCTCACCGCGCTCGCCGGCGAACGGCACGGCCCGGCCGTCGCCCACCTGGCGGTCCGCACCCTGCCCGGCTCGGGCACCTCCGCCGAACTCCTCGCCGAAGCCGGCATCGACGCCGACGCCATCACCTCGGCGGCCCTCGACGTGACCGGTGCGAGGCGGACGGCCTGACCGACCGGCAGCCGGCGGCCGGTCAGGCCGCCGGCCCCACCCGGACCGGCCGGGCGTCCGCCGCCCGGACGACCCTGGCGGGCGGGACGGTCGTGCCGATACGGTCTGGACCAGCGCGTCCGGCCGATCGGCCGCCGTCCCCCCTGTCCTGGCCCTTTCCGGGAGTCGTCATCAACACCCGATCCACCGTCAGCACCCCGCTCACGCTCACCGATCTGCTGGACGACCGGGCCGCCAGGCACCCGGACCGCACCGCGCTGCTGGCTCCCGGCCGCCCGGCGCTCGACTACCGCGGGTGGCGGGAGCGGGCGGTCCGCGCCGCCCACGGGCTCGCCCGCGCGGGCGTCCGGCCGGGGGAGCGGGTCCTGCTGCTGTTCCCCAACAGCGCGTGGGACGAGTACGCGGTGGCGTTCCTCGCCGTGCACTACGCCGGTGCGGCGGGCGTGGTGGTCCGCGAGGACCTCGGACCGGACGACACCGCGCGGCTGGCGGCGGCGAGCGAGGTGCGCCGGGCGGTGGCCGGCACGGCGGACGACCCCCGGGCGGAAGCGGTCGGCGTCCCCTGCCTGCGGCTCGCGGCGCTGGAGGCGGCCGACGGCCCCGGCGAGCCGCCGCACCGGCCGGACCCGGAGGACCTCGCCCAGGTGATCGGCACCTCCGGAACCACCGGGGCGCCCAAGGGCGTCCACGCCGCCCACGCCAGCCTCACCGCCGGCCAGCGGCTCGACCCGCGCCCGCGCCCGTACGCGCACTCGGCGCACGCCGTCCAGGCCTTCCCGATCGGCACCAACGCGGCCCAGGTCGTCCTGGTCAACGCGCTCGTCGCCGCGCCCGCGACGATCTGCCTGCCGCGTTTCGACGCCGAGGAGTTCGGCCGGACCGTCGAGGAGTACCGGGCGGGCACCGTCTTCCTGGTGCCGTCCATGGCGGTCGAACTGCTCAACTCGGGCGTCGCCGCACGGCGTGACCTGAGCAGTGTCCTGCTGGTCAGCTCCTCCGCCGCCGCGCTCCCGGCCCCGGTCGCCGTCGCACTCCGCGAGGCGCTGCCCGGCGCCACCGTCGTCAACACCTACACCTCCGCCGAGGCCTCGCCGGCCCAGATATCCGCCGTCGTGGACGCCCGCCGACCTGGCTCGGTCGGACGCCCCGCCAACCCGGCCGACCTGCGGCTGCTCGACGCTGACGGGCGCCCGGTGGGGGCCGGCACCGTCGGCGAGGTCTGGCTGCGCCAGCCCGGCCCGCCGCGCGGGTACGTGGCCGGGCGCGCGGCGTCCGACGCGGTCTTCCGGGACGGCTGGGTGCGGATGGGCGACCTCGGCCGGCTGGACGCCGACGGCTACCTGTACCTGGTGGACCGCGAGAGCGACATCATCAAGTCCGGTGCGCTGAAGGTCTCCACGCTGCGGATCGAGGACGTGCTGCACGCCCACCCGCAGGTCGCCGACGCGGCGGCGCTGGGCGTCCCGCACGCCGTGATGGGCGCCGTGCCGGTCGCCGCCGTCGTGCCCGCCGCCGGCGGCCTGGACCTCGACGAGCTCCGGCTCTTCCTGAGTGCCCGGCTCGGCCGCGCCGAACTGCCGGTCCGGATCCTGGTCACCGACCGGCTGCCGCGCAACCCCAGCGGCAAGGTGGTCAAGCACGAACTGCGGGCCCGCTTCGAGGAACCGGCCGCCGACGACCCGGCCGCCCCCGGCACCCCGCCGGCCACCGACCGGGAGACCGCCCTGGCCGCCCTGTGGCGGAAGGTACTGGGCCGTCAGGTCCGCGCCGTGGAGGACGAGTTCTTCGCCCTCGGCGGGGACTCCTTCCGCGCCGTCCAGCTGGCCGCCGCGATCACCGCCGAGTTCGGCGTCGCCGCGAGCACCGCCCTCGTCTTCGAACGGCCCTCGCTCCGCGCCCAGGCGGCCTGGCTCGACGACGCCCCGGCGGCCGTGGACGACCGGGCCCCGGCCGCCGTGGCCGAGGTCTCCGCCTACCTCCGGGAGCTGCGCGCCCAGCCGCACGACGTGCCGCTCACCTCGCAGCAGGAGAACTTCCTGCGCTGGACGGCCGAGGCCGAGGGCCGCAACGTGGGTTCCGTCGCCGTGATGTTCCGGGTCACCGAGGCGCTGCGCACCGACCTGCTGGCCGAGGCGCTGCGCGAGGCCGTACGCCGTCACCCGGCGCTGCGCACGCGCTTCGTGCCGGTGCCGGACGCCGCGCAGCCGGGGGTGCGGCGCGCGGTGGTCGACGAGCAGCCGGAGGTGGACGTCGTCCTCGTCGACGCCCCGGGCGAGAGTGACGACGAGGTCTCGGCCCGGCTGGTCGCCGTCCGCGACCGGCTCACCGACATCGGCGAGGGGCCGATGGCCTGCCTCGCCGTCGTCAGCCGGGGCGAGGACGACCACGCCGTGCTGCTGGCCGTGCACCACATCGTCGCGGACGGCTGGTCGGTCGGTGTGCTGCTGCGCGAACTGGGCGTCCTGTACTCGGCGTTGCGGCGGGGCCGCCCGGCCCCCGCGCCCCGGTCCGGGCCGGAGTACGCCGAGCTGGTCGCCTGGTCCAACGCCCACTGGGCGGCCTCCCGGGCCCACTTCGCCCGGACGCTGGCCGGGGCGCCGGAGGCGGTGCACCCCTTCCCCGGCCGTGCGGACACCGAGACGGTGCTGAGCGCCGCGCACCGCTTCGCCGTCCCGGCGGCGCGCGCCGAGGCGCTGCGTGCGCGGGCGACGGAGGCGGGCGCGACGCCCTTCCAGGCGCTCGCGGCGGTCTGGCTGGGCCTGCTCGCCGAGCGCAGCGGTCAGACCGACCTGGTGCTGATGACTCCGGTGCCGGGCCGGACCAGGCCGGAGGCGGAGCGGGCGATCGGCTGCTTCGTCCAGTCGCTGCTGCTCCGGATCGACGCCTCGGGCGCGCCCGGCTTCGCCGAACTGCTCGCCCGCGTCCGGGACACCTCGACGGCGGCGCTGGACCACCAGCTGTACCCGTTCGCCGAGTTCAGCCCGCAGGCGCCGTTCGCGGCCTGGCTCCGCTACGAGAGCTGGAGCGCCCCGGCGCAGCTGCCGGGCCTGGCCTGTGACGCCTGGGAGGTCCCGCGCAGCGCGACCGTCCCCTACCCGATGCCGGGGGGCGACCGCCACGTGCCGGAGCTGGCGGCCACCGAGCAGCCCGACGGCAGCCTGGTCTGCTGGCTCCGCTACAACGAGCACGCCTTCGCTCCGGAGGCCGTGGAGGCGTTGGCCGTCGCGCTGGAGGCCCGCCTGGTGGAGGCCGCCGGAGTCTGAGCGCGCTGCCCGAGGGGGCTGTGGCGGGCTGCCCGTCGGGGCCCGGGGACGGTGCCCGTCCGGGCCGGGGTGCGGTGCCCGTCGGGGGCCGGGGTGCGGGCGTTCCGGAGCCGGCGCCCTGGACAGCGGGGGCCGGCGGGGGCGTTCCCGGAGGGTTCACCGCCGTCGGTTCCGGCAGGCAGGTCGGAGGGGTGGTCCACCTCGGCCGGTTAGCCTCTACGGGACCGTACATCCGTGCGATCCACGGAAGAGGAGTCTCGCGCCACCATGCTCACCCAGGACCCGGCCCGCCGCCGACCGGTCGGCACCGTCCCCCCGGCAGCCCCACCAGTACCGCCTGCCGGGCCCGTTCGGCCCGTCCGCGGGTCGACCGCCCGGCGGTCGCCCCGTCACCTCGTCGCGGGGAGCGGCCGATGAGGGGCCTCGCCGGACTCCGGCGCAACGGGGACTCGCCGTCGGACGGTGCGGACGGCCGCACCCGCCTCCCGAAGGCCCGCACGGGCGCGCTCGCCCTGGCGGTGACCGCGGCGCTGACGGCCGGCCTGCTCTGGTGGCATCCCTGGAAGCCGGCCGCCGCCGAGCGGGAGAAGCCGTTGTCGTCGGCGTTCACCACGGCCACCGGCGGCTCGAACCGCTTCGGCACGGGCGGGCAGCTCTACCGCTACAAGGTGCGGGCCGAGAACGGACTGAAGGAGAGCCCCGGACAGTTCGCCGCCGAGGTCGACGCCGTCCTCGGCGACGTCCGGCGCGGCTGGGCCGCGGACGGCACCCGGTCCTTCCAGCGGCTGGACGCCGACCCGGTCGACTTCACCGTCTACCTGGCTACGCCGGAGACCACGGACCGGATATGCGGCCAGTACGGGCTGGACACCGGCGGCTGGGTGAACTGCGGCGTGGGCCACCAGGTCGTCATCAACGTGACGCGCTGGCGGGAGCTCACCGAGTTCTACGCCGGGCAGCCCGAGCTGTACCACGCGCTCGCCGTCAACCACGAGGTCGGCCACGTCCTTGGCCTCGGCCACGTCGACTGCCCCGGGCCCGGCCAGCCGGCGCCGGTGATGATGCAGCAGATCAAGGGCCTGCACGGCTGCGTGCCCAACGGCTGGCCCTTCTCCGAGACCGGCACCCTGCTCACCGGCCCCCTCCTCCCGGCCGCCACCCCGGCGCCGTAGCGGGGCGGCCCCGCGCCGCCGCGGCCGTCTCCCCGCGCCGCGACCCCGGCCCCCGCCGACCCGCGTCGGAGGGGGCCTCGGGTCGGAGGGGGATCACCTCTCGTGCGTCCAGGCGACGGCGGTCCGCACCTCGCGGAGTCGCCAGCCCGCCGGCGTCCGCGCGGCGGTGCAGGCCAGCCGCAGGCCGCTCGACAGATGGGGCGGCCGGCCGCTGCGGTAGAAGTAGACGAGCGAGTTCGCCGTGGCGGCCGCCCGGTCGCCGTCGACGTCCACCAGCAGGTCCGTGGTCACGTGCTGGGTGTGTTCCCCCTCGACCTCGGCCTGCCGCATGAATCCGACGAGCCCGTCGAGGCCGTGTATCGCGCCCGAGCGCGGGGAGCGCCCCGTCACGTCGGCGGTGAAGACGGTGTCCGCCTCCTCCCACCGCTTCTCGTCGAGCAGGCGTGCGAAGCGGCTGAACAGGTCGGCGATCTCGATGCGGTCGGCGATCGGCGCGTTCGTGGACATGGCATCCCCTTTTGTTGGCGCGTCCAACATTGGCGCCGCCAACTGTACAGAGATCGATTGGCCGCGCCAACAATGTAGGGTGGCCGGCGTGGAAGAGACCCCCGCACACCTGACGGCGAAGCCGAGCTGGCTGCTCACCCAGGTGGCCGTGCACGCCCACCGGTTGGCGTCCGAAGGCTTCGGCGGGGTGGGCGCGCGCGGGTACCACTACCGGATCCTGGCCGCCCTGGACGAGTTCGGGGTGTCCAGCCAGGCCGAACTCGGCCGCCGGTCCAACATGGACCGCAGTGACGTCGTGGCCGCGATCAACGAACTGGCCGAACAGGGCTGCGTCGAGCGGACGCCGGACCCGGACGACCGGAGACGCAACAGGGTGCACCTCACCCCGGCGGGCCGCCGGCACCTGCGACGCCTGGACCGGGCACTGGACGCGGTGCAGGACGACCTCCTGGAACCGCTCTCGGCCGAGGACAGGCAGACCCTGACCGGCCTGCTCACCCGCCTGCTCGCCCACCACCAGCGGCCCTGGGGTCCGTCGTCGAACAGCCGGCCGTTCTCGCCCTCCGGGACCACCCCGAACAGCTGACCCCCGGCGGGCAGGCCCACCTCGTCGCAGTCCGGACCCTGCTCGAAGTGTGCGTTCCGGTCGCCGACGAGGGCGGACAAGGCTCCGGCCCGGCCGCCGGCTTCGCCGACCTCGGCACGTCCGCCACTCCCGGCGGCGTCCCGGTCACCCCGGCCGTTCCCGTCCCGGCCGGCGTTTCGCGCCGCCAGGCCGACCGACCGACCCGGGCGCGAACGGGCAGGGCCGTTCGGTGTTGGCCTCGGGGAAGAATTTCGAGAGGACACGTTGACGCCGGGCGGTCGATCCCTAAGGCTGGCCAGCGGCCCGGGGAATCTGTCGATCAGTCAACTCGACCGACAAGGTGTTGAGTTGGAAGTTCCCGCGGCCCGGAAGGGATCCTTCGATGCGTCGTGCCCCGACCCTGCTCGCGGCCCTCCTCCTGGCGGTGGCCGCCGCCCTCGCCGCGCCCTCGGCCGCCCTCGCCTCCGATCCCGGAGTGTCCGGAGCGCCCGCAGCGGCCGCCGCCGCGCCGGAGGCCCCCGCGGCCGCCGCCGCGCCGGAGGCCCCCGCGGCCTCCCCGGCCTCCGCGCCCGCCGGCTGTCGCACCTATGCCGTCATCGGCGAACCGAGGCAGTTCGGGGAGTGCACCGGAATCGACCCGCTCCAGACCTGGACGCTCCAGGCCCACTGCGCGTGGACCCTCAGCGGTCGAGTCTACGACTTCTACGCCAACAGCTCGGTGATCGTCGGCAACACCGCCACCTCCGTGGACTGCAGTCCGGGGCACTTCGTCGACGTGCGGATCCTCCTCGGGTACCGCCTGCCGCCGGAGGAGGCCGGTCCGGTCCTCCCGCCGGGCCCGATCACCGGACTCGCGGGCAAGTGCATGGAACTCCGGAACGGCAGTCCCGAGGACGGGACGAAGGTGCAGATCAGCGACTGCACCGGCGCGGCCGGCCAGATCTGGCGGCTGCCCGTCGGCGGAACCGTCAAGGCGCTGGGTAAGTGCATGGATGCGGTCGGCGGCGGTACGGCCAACGGCACCAAGGTGCAGCTCCTCCTCTGTAACGGCACCGCCGCCCAGCAGTGGTACCCGCTGCCGGACGGCCAGATCGTCAACCCGCAGTCCAACCGGTGCCTGACCGTCCCGGGCGCCGACCCGACCAACGGCAACCAGCTGGTGCTCCGGGACTGCACGGGCGGCGCCGGCCAGCACTGGGTCCTGCCCTCCTGACGGGTGTGCCGAGGGGGCCGGCCGCCTGGTTTCGACCGACGGATCCACCGGCTCCGCGACGTCGTCGGACGCTGCTTCGGCCGGTTGAACCACTGGCGCGGCCTGGCCACCCGCTCTGACAGGACCCGCGAGTCCTACCAGGCCGCCGTCACCATCTCCTCAGTCCTGCTCCGGACCCGACGGTTGAAGACGATCTTCAGGGATTGGCCGACCTTCCCGCCGGGCGGCGCCTGCCGGCCGCAGCCGCCGTGCTGCCCGGCGGTGTTGTCGTACCCCCTCGGTACGGTCGGTCCATGAGCGTCTCTCTCTACTACTCGGCCGACCGGGCGATGCCGCGGACGGATGCCGAAACCGCCACCGTCGAGCGCATCGTCGCCGCGCACACGTCGTCGTTCCCCTACCGGGACGAGGAGGGCCTCTCCCTGGACGACGACGGCACCGGGCCGGACGGGATCCTGGCCGGGTCCACGAAACTGCCGGGCGACCCGGGGCGGATGCTGCCGGTGATGGTCCACGTGCTGGGCGCCGTCACCGAGTTGCGCCGCGCGCTGCCCGGAGCGGAGTGGCGCGTGCACATGGACGACCTCGACGTCCCGTGGGACGAGCAGGACGGCTACGCCTTCCCCGGCATGCACGACGCGGATCTCGCAGCCGCCTTCGGCGACTTCTGAGGGGCGTCGGAGCCGTCCCTCAGGCGCCGGGGGTTCCCCTGCGCCTGAGGGGCGGAGAAAAGAACCGAGCGGTCACTGGGGGATGGGCGGCGGCCATGCCTCTTCCCGGCTGCCACCCCGCTCCCGTACCGGAGCGGTCCGAGCACCCCGCCGCGCAGACGGCTCGTCGATCGACGTGGCCAGCCTCCTCGGCGCTCAAGTCTCCTGACCGGTCAGGAGCGGAGTGATCGCGGAGGGGCCGACGAACTCGGCGGCGAGGGCGTCCATGATCACTTCGTCGCAGACCTGCCCGAGCCAGTACCCGGCCTCCCGCAGTGTTCCCGCCGTACGGAAGCCGGCCTTCTCGTAAGCCCGGATCGCGGGCTTGTTCGGGGCGAGGACCTTCAGCCAGACCATCCGCAGGTTGGTGATGAGGAACGCGTAGTCGAGGACGAGGCGGGTCGCCGCGGTGCCCAGCCCTCTCCCACGGGCCTCGGGAGCGAGCATCACCACGTACTCGGCGGTGCGGACGGACGGATCGGGCAACAGGGTGGCGACACCAGCCGGGACGGGGACGTCGTCGGCGAGGTGGTAGATCGTGAAGCGGACGTTGTCGCCGCGAAGTTGATGGGCGATGCCTTCGACGCGGGCCTCCAGCGATTCGGGCTGCTGACGGCCATAGGCGACGAGGAGGGCGGGGTCCTGCTCCCAGCCCCAGTAGGTCTCGACGAGGTCGGCCCGGTAGGGGCCGAGCCCGCAGGTGTCGTCGCGGACCCAGACAATCGGGTCATGGCTGGCGGTGATGGCGTGCTCCGAGGGTGAGGACCGGCGTGTAGGCACCGGTGGAGGACGGTTCGGCGACCGGTGCGCCGTCCTCAGTTTGCACCCATGCGTGCAGCCGTACAGGGTCGGCGGCGACACCGTGGCACCAGGTGACGGCGAGCCGCCGGGTGGCCAGCAGCAGCACGGTTGCGACGGACTCCTCCAAACAGGCCGTGCGGGCCGGGGAGTGCCATCCGGCGGCACGGACTGCGAGTACGGCTGCCTTCGCCTGTTCGGGGGTAGCCGCTAGGAGACAGGTTGACGCGGCCTGGTGAACGGCGCGGATGATGCGGAGCATCGCGGTCCGGGGGTCCCCGGCGGCTTTGACTGCAGCCACTGTCGCCAGCGCGCCTGCGCCGCCCAGTAGCGCTCGGAGCCGGACGGGACCTGGGCGGGTGGCTCCAGCGGGGTGCTCGACGCTTCCCCAGCTTGCCCGCGTGGCGGCGGCCCGGGTCACCGGCCACAGCCGGGCGGCGGAGGTGGGTTCGAGGAGTCCTGCGGCCAGGAGTTGGCTGGCGAGTCTGCCGGGCAACGGGGCAGGGCTGCCGATGCGCGCGGCCTCCCGGAAGCACCTGGCAGCATGGGGCAGCAGGCATTGGACGCGGCCGGTGCGGTAGTCGACGAGGACCAGGACGTGTCCGAAGTCGGTGGGGCGAACGTGGTGGGGTGGGGCGGCGAAGGCAGGCGGATCAGCCACGGGAATCCTTCCTGATGATGGCGTGGGTCCAGGCGACAACCGGGTCGCGATGGTGGGCCGTCAGCCACGCTTCGACGGTGAGGGCCTGTTCGAGGGTGGCGAGCGGCATGGGCAGGCCGGCGGACGCCTGGGCCAGATGGCGGCGGAACAGGGCGGGGTGGACGAGACCGAGGGCGGCGAGGTTGCCGTCGGCCAGGGCGGACAGGGCAGGGAGGTTGACACGCATCCCGGTGTAGTGATCGGCGTCGAAGCTGCCCTTGGTGGTGCGTTTCGCCGTCTCGGACGGCAGCAGGTGGGCCATGGCGCGAGCCAGGGTGGGCTTGTAGGCGTACAGCGGTGGGCGTCGGAGGAGTGGTGCGGTCAGCACCGCGTCCACCACGATCGGATCGAGGAACGGGTTGTGCAGGTCGACGTCGCAGACGGCGGCGAGCTGGGCATCGGAGGCGGCCGTACGAGCGACCTCGCGGATCTCGTCCACCAGAACCCGCACCGAGAAGTCCAGACCGGCCAACGGGTCGGCCTGGGCGGCGATTCGTCGGGCAGCCCGGGTGAGGAGTCCGGCGGCGCGCGGAGTGGCCCACGAAGGGAACGGCAGCAGTGAGAACCAAGTGGCTCGGCCGTGGTCGTCGCGGTCGGGCGCTCCGACCATGTCGGCGAGGGCGGTCAGTGCCTCTCGGCGGCTGGTGCGAGCGGTGAGGGCGGCGTCCCACAGCAGCGGGCCGACGGGGCTGTGCCGAAGCCGGGCCCAGCCGAACGCCTCGGTGACTGCTCGACGGCCTCGGCCTCGGCGGATCAGGTCGGCCAGGCGGATTGGGGGTTGGAACAGGACGCTGTCGCCGCCGTCGCCGGTCAGGTGGGTGCGGGTGCCCAACTTCGCGTGCATCCAATCCAGCTGGCCGGTCAGACGGGTGTGCGTGAGGGTCGAGGGTGCCGGTTCGTCGGTTGCCGGAACCTCGGTGATGGCGGTGTAGGGCAGATGCCGGTCCGTCAGCGGCAGCAGGCAGTGCGCGACGCGGTGTGTGTGGCGCGCCGCCGTCAGGCGGGCATGGTGGAGGTCGGCACCGCCGAGGTCGCCGTCCGGGTGGACGGTGACCGCATTCAAACGTCGGTCGGAAGGCTGGGCGGTGGCGGCGAGGACCGTGATGCTGGTGGAGTCCAGGCCACCGGACAGATCGCACGACAGCGCCGGGTCCGAGACGACCCGCAGCGTGACCGCGCGTTCCAAGGCGTCCTTGAGCCGAATGTCGGGCAGCATGTCGGGCACCGGGTCCGGCCGCCAGCGGGTGGTGAAGCGGAGGCCGGAGCCGTCGGCAGGCAGCTCGATCCGAGAGCCGGGCGGCAACTGCCGGACCCCGTCGAAGAAGGACCGGTTGCCCACCAAGGCAGGCACCGACGGCAGGAACACCGCGCACGCCAGCCGTTCGACGTCGATCGAGGCCTCGTTCAGGGAAGCCAGGAACCGCGCGGACGTGGACCAGGCCCAGCCCTCGTTCCATCGAGCCGCGTAGACCGGGCGGGCGGCTGCAGGGTCCGTGTGCACGACGACGTTGGTCGTGCCTTCCTCCACTACGACGTAGGCGCCGGGCCAACGCCACGCCACGTTGGCGGGT
This sequence comes from Kitasatospora sp. NPDC002965, assembly GCF_040611255.1. Taxonomy (NCBI): domain Bacteria; kingdom Bacillati; phylum Actinomycetota; class Actinomycetes; order Kitasatosporales; family Streptomycetaceae; genus Kitasatospora; species Kitasatospora sp. NPDC002965. The sequence continues at coordinate 33,157 of NZ_JBEXNT010000061.1, forward strand.
GGAGGGGTGCAGTTCAACCGGGACAGCTCGAACTCGCGGGCCCCGCAATGGCCGAGCACGAGCACCCTGTGGTGGCCGGTGGCGGCAAGTACGTGTGCTGGGTGGTCACCGATCCGCCAGGCCGACGATCCAGCCGCGAGCAGTTCGGCACCGACAGGAAGCGGGTGGGAGGCGGATGTGGTGCTGAACCCTCCGAAGAGCACGGTTCCTCCTTGGGAGAGCGGATGAGGGGGTGGTGGGGGGGGGGGGGGGGGGGGGGGGGGGCGCGCACGCCGACCGGGGGGTTTGTGTGGGGTGGAGGATCATGGTAAAGAGAGGAG
>NZ_JBEXNT010000061.1:33486-52492 GCF_040611255.1 Kitasatospora sp. NPDC002965
GTGTGTGTGTTCCCCCCCCACCCCCTTTGCGGTTCGCTGTGTTGTGTTGGGGGGGGGGGGGGGGGGCCCCCCCCCGGCCCCCGGCCCCCCCCCACCACCAGTGGGTCAGCTGTTGTAGGCGCGGCGCTTGTCCTCGCTGCTGCCCTTGCCTTGACCCTCGGTGAGGATGACCACGTCGCCGATCTCGACCACCAGCTCGTCGTCCGTCGGCTCGACGATGTGCTGCTCGACCATGAGCTGCTCTCTCTCTGTGACATTGAATGTGCTGCCCGGTCTGCGACTGGCAGGACCGGACCCGGGAACCCCGGGGTGGGGGCCGGTCTCCCGCCCTTGCAGGGCGGGGAGTATCAAGTGGTGCCGCCCGACAGCGGCTGGTCAGCGTGCGGGTGTTGATATCGGTGGCTGTATCCGCGGGCGGCGACGTCCGGACAGCCGACGGGCAATCGCTCGGGCCGTGTGGTGGGGCCGGGCCGACATCTGACGTCCGGTCATCGGGCGTGCGGGTAGTTCCAGCTCGGCCCGGACCTTCTTTCCTCGATCAGGGGCAGAACCTCCCGGGTGGTGTGACAACAAGTCAACATGTGTGTACCGGCTGTGAACACGGTAGAGAGGTCATTGATGTCTGAAACCCTTGAAACGTGGCCCGGAGGCGGCACTGATGGCAATCGGACGGGCAGCGAACCAGAGACTGGCCGGGCTGATGGCCGAGTGCCGGTGGTCGAGCAACGGGGAGTTCGCCCGCGCGGTCAATCGGGCGGGCACTGAGGCCGGCCTGAAGCTGAAGTACGACGAGTCAGCCGTATCCCACTGGCTCTCGGGAACCCGTCCTATGGCGAAGTACCAGCCGGTGGTCCTGGAAGCCCTGAGCCGTCGTCTCGGACGACCCGTCACCGCTTTCGTCGCAGGCTTTGCCGATGGGCCTGATGCCCGGCCCCGGTCCACCGATACGGTGGCGGGACTGATCGACCTCGGGAGTGCCGACATGGATCCATCGCGCAGGGGAGTGCTCGGAGCGGGCCTGTACTCGGTTGCACTCACCGTTCCCGGTTGGCCCGACGTCGTAGGGCGGTTCGAGCGGATCAGGGCCGATCCGCACAGCAGGATCGGCAGGGGCGAGGTCGAGTCCGTCATCGCCATGACCGAGCGCATCAGCGAGATCGACGACCAGTTCGGCGGCCGGACCGCCCGACCGATGGCGGCCGCGTTCCTGGTCAACAACATCGCCCCGTACCTTCGGGCGACCGCCTCCGAACCGGTGCGCAGGGCGATGCTCTCGGCGTCCGCCGACCACCTCTACCTGACCGGCTACATGGCCGTGGACGAGCGCCTGGACACGCTTGGTCAGAGGTACTACACGAAGGCGTTGGAACTCTCCCTCGCAGCCGGAGATCACCTCACCTACTGCACCACTCTGCGTGGCATGAGCGTGCAGGCCGTCGAACTCGGCCACGGTGCCGCGGCCCTGCGGTACGCCGAAGCCGCGTCGACAGCCTCACCCCAGGCGGGACCGCGGATGCGCGCGTTCCTGGCAGGCCAGCAGGCCCACGCCCTCGCGCAGACCGGTGACCGTGTCGGTGCGCTGGCGATGCTCCACGTGGCCGAGGTCGCCATGGAGCAGGCCGAGTCGAAGGCCAAGGCCCATGGTTCCTACGACCCCGCGTCCCTTGCCTACCACGTCGCTCAGGTCAACTTCGAGCTGGGCGACCGCGACGGGGCGATCCGCGCGCTCCAACGCTCCGAGAAGGTCCGGCCCCTCGTGTACCGGCGGGCGCGCGTCCGCCACCGGGCGATGCTCGCCGAGTGGCAGGTCGAGGCCGGCCGACTTGAGGAAGGCGTCCGGAACTGGCATCTGGCGCTGGACGACTACCCCCAGGTCCAGTCCGGCCGCGCGGACGACCGCTTTCGTGCGATGGTCGTAGCCACCAAGCCCCACACCCGCAACCACCATGTCCGTGAACTGCTCGACCGAGCCGGGTCGATGGCAGCGGGTCGATAGGGTCTGTTGCGGGAGTGCAGGTTTCGCGGTTCCCGGAGGCCGCCGACCCGGGGCGGATGCTGCCGGTGATGGTCCACGTGCTGGGCGCCGTCACCGAGTTGCGCCGCGCGCTGCCCGGAGCGGAGTGGCGCGTGCACATGGACGACCTCGACGTCCCGTGGGACGAGCAGGACGGCTACGCCTTCCCCGGCATGCACGACGCGGATCTCGCAGCCGCCTTCGGCGACTTCTGACGGCCGCTCCTGCGGTGTCGGGGAGGGTTCCCCGACACCGCAGGGCGCGCGAGGCGGAGCGGGCCGTCAGCCGGTGAGGCGGTCGGCGGCCTCGTCCTCGCTCAGGGCCTCGATCTCGGCGATCAGCAGGTCCTCGACGCGGGCGGCGAGGGCGGCTGCGGTGGAGAGTTCGAAGGCGTCGCGGATCGGTACCTCCAGGCCGACCCCGGCGCGGATGCGGGCGACGACCCGGGTCACCAGGAGCGAGTCCCCGCCGAGGGTGAAGAAGTCGTCGAGCACCCCGACCCGGGGCAGGCCGAGGACCTCCTGCCAGAGCTGCGTGACGAGGTGTTCGGCGTCGGTGCGCGGGGCCAGGTACTCGGTCCCCGCGGTCGGGTCGGGGGCGGGGAGGGCGGCGGTGTCCAGCTTGCCGTTCAGGGTCAGCGGCAACCGGTCGAGCAGGACGACGGTGTCCGGGACGGCGTAGGCGGGCAGGCGCCGGGCGAGGTGTTCGCGCAGGGCGTCCGGTGCCGGCTCGGCGCCGGACGCGGGGACGGCGTAGGCGACCAGACGGCGGCCGGCCAGGACGACGGCCGCCGCCCGGGCGACCTCCGGGTGGTCGGCCAGGGCGGCCTCGATCTCGGCCGGTTCGATCCGGTAGCCGCGCAGCTTGACCTGCTCGTCCGTGCGGCCGAGGTACTCCAACCGCCCGTCGGAGCGCCAGCGGGCACGGTCCCCGGTGCGGTACATCCGCGTCCCGGTGAACGGGTCGGGGCGGAAGGCTGCGTCGGTGAGGTCGGGGCGGCCCAGGTAGCCGCGGGCGAGGCCGGTGCCGCCGATGTGGAGCTCGCCCTCGGAGCCGCGGGGGAGCAGGGCGCCGCGCTCGTCGAGCACGTACAGCCGCACCCCCGGCAGGGGCCGGCCGAGCGGCGGGCGCCGGGCGGCGTCCGGGGCGGTGAGGTCGCCGGCGGTGGCGATGACGGTGGCCTCGGTCGGGCCGTAGGTGTTGACCAGCCGGACGGTGTCGCCGTGCCGGTCCCGCCAGCGTCCGACGGCGTCGGCGCGGGCCTCGGAGCCGCCGAGCACCACCAGCCGCAGGGCGGCCGGCCACGGGGTCTCGCCGTCGAGCGAGACCAGCTCCTCCCAGTACGCGGTCGGCAGGTCGAGCACGGTGACGGACGGCCCGTGCGGTCCGCGCAGCAGCTCGGGCAGGGTGCGTCCGCCGCCGGGCAGCAGCACGACGCACGCGCCGGTGGCGAGCGCCGGCCACACCTCCTCGGCGTGGGTGTCGAACCCGATCGAGGCGAACTGGACGATCCGGTCGGCGGGCGCGAGCCGGTAGCCGTCGGGCCCCGCCATCCAGTCGACCCGGGCGGCGAGGGCCGCGTGGTCGACGGCCACCGCCTTGGGGGTGCCGGTGGACCCGGACGTGTAGAGGACGTACGCGAGCCCGGCCCGCTCGTCGCCGGGGGCGGGGTCGGAGACCGGCCGGACGCGGAGTCCGTCGCCGTCCTCGTCGGTCAGCAGGAGGACGGCGCCCGATTCGCGGAGCATCAGCCGCCGCCGCTCCTCCGGGTGGGCCGGGTCGAGCGGGAGGTAGCCGGCGCCGGCCTTCCAGACCGCCAGCAGCGCGACCACGAGGTCGAAGGACGGCGCGATCCGCACCGCCACCAGCTGCCCGGCGACCGGGCCGAGCCGGCCGGCCAACTCGTCGGCCAGGCGGTTCAGTTCGGCGTAGGAGAGGGTGTGGCCCCCGCACTCCAGCGCCGGGGCGTCCGGCGCGGTGGCGACCCGCTCGGCGAACCGCTCCAGGACCGGCGGCACCGGTCCGGACGCCGGCCCGGTGCCGAGCGCGAGCAGCTCGGCGCGTTCGTCCGCGCCGATCAGCCAGTCGCCGTGCAGCGGCAGCACCGCGTCCTCGACCACGGCGACGAGCAGGGCCCGGCACCGGTCGCCGAGCGCCGTCACGGTGGCCTCGTCGAAGACCTCCCGGTCGAAGCAGAAGGAGAGCGTCAGCCCGCCGTCCGGGGTGCGCCAGCTGTCGAGCAGCAGGTCGGTCTTGGCGCGTTCGAACCCGGAGTCCATCGAGGCGGTACGCACCCCGGCCGGCAGGTCGGACCCGCCGTCGCCCCCGGCCAGGTCGTACTGGCTCTGGTGGACGAACACCGCCTGGTAGAGCGGCGCCGCGCCGGCCTCCGCGGGCAGGCCCAGGTGGGCGGCGAGCCGTTCGACCGGCACGTCCTGGTGGCTCAGCGCGCCCAGGGTGGCGGCCCGGGCCCGGTGCAGCACCGTCCGGAAGTCCGGCTCCCCGGTGAGGTCCGCGCGGATCACGCCCGTCCGGGTGAAGTAGCCGACCAGCGCCTCCTGGGCGGCCTCGGTGCGGCCCGCCAGCGGGGTGCCGACCAGGAAGTCTCCGGTGCCGGTCCAGCGGGCCAGCACGCACTGGTAGGCGGCCAGCAGCACCATGAACGGGGTGCAGCGCTCCCGGCGCGCCAGCGCGTCCAGGGCGGCGGTGAGGCCGGGGTCCAGGCTCACCGTGGCGAACCCCGCCGGGTGCAGCGGCTCGGCCGGACGGGGACGGTCCAGGGGGAGCCGCAGCCGGCCGGTGCCGGCCAGCTTCTCGGCCCAGTAGCGGAAGGCGGCCTCGGCCCCGCCGTTCGCCGCGCGGTCCTGCTCGGCCCGGGCGACGTCGCCGTACCGCAGGCCGAGCGGTGCCAGGCCGGCCGGCCCCTCGCCGGTCTCCTCCCGGTAGAGGGCGAGCAGCTCGCTCCAGAGGATCCGGAACGACCAGCCGTCCGACACGATGTGGTGCACCACCACGGCCAGCGCGTGCTCGTCGGGCCCGGACGAGATCAGGACGGCGCGCAGCGGCGGGCGGGCGGCCAGGTCGAACGGCGCGTTGACGGCCGGACGGCAGGCCTCGGTGAAGTCCCGCTCCCCGGCGCCGGGCGCCAGCTCGACCAGGTCGAGCGGGACCGGCGCGGGCGGCTCGACGAGCTGGACGGGCGCCTCGCCGTCGAGGGCGAAGCGGGTGCGCAGGGTCTCGTGCCGGTCCGTCAGCCGGGTGAGCGCGGCGCGCAGCGCCTCCCGGTCGAGCGGGCCGCTCCAGCGGCGGCAGAGGTACATGTTGAAGCCCGCGTCGGCGGGGTGGAGCTGCTGGAGGAACCAGAGGCGCCGCTGCTCCTCGGTGAGCGGGTGGGCCGCCCCGGTGGGGCGGTCGGCGCCGGTCGTGCGGTCGGTGGGAGTCATCGGGCGGCGGCCTCGGTTCCGGTACGGCGCGCGGCCGCGACGGCTGCGGGCGAGGTGGGGACGGGAGCGGGGGCTGGTGCGGTGCCGGGTGCGGCGTCGGTCGCGACGGTGCCAGACGTGACGGTGCCAGGCGCGACGGCGTCGGGTGCGACGGCGTCGGGTGCGACGGCGTCGGCGCGGCCCGAGAGGGTGGCGAGACCGATCAGGTCGTCGGGCTCGGCGTCCGGGACGTCGCGGTCGAAGTGCCGCAGGGCCGGGACGGCCAGGCAGACCAGCACGAGCAGGGCCATGGCCAGGCCGAACAGCAGGTAGAGGAGACCGATGCCGCGTCCCTCGCCGGTGCCGATCAGCCGTCCCACGGTGCCCGCGAGAGGGCCGTCCTCGTCGACCCACGGCTGGACCAGGCGGGGGCCGAGCGGAGCCACCAGGGCGAAGCCGACCGGCAGGGTGGACCAGGCGACCATGGTGTTCACCGCGATCACGCGGCCGTGGAACCGGAGCGGCACCTTGGTCTGGACGATGGTCGCGTAGACGCCGTTGACCAGGCCGAGTCCGTAGGCCATGCCGAACGCGCCGATCGAGACCGTGAGGACCGAGGGCCGCAGGCCGGTCACCAGGCAGGCGACGGCCAGGCCGAGGGTCGCGACCAGGACGCCGCGCAGCCGCAGCCGTCGGGGACCGCCCCAGACGAGCAGGGTCAGGCCGCCCAGGACGGCGCCCAGGCCGGCCGCGACGGAGACCCAGCCGGCCGCCGCGAGCGGGGCGAAGGAGAGCACCAGCGGGGTGGTGAGCAGGAACAGCGGCGAGAGGAAGATGTTGAGCACCGCGAAGAACAGCAGCATCGCGCGGAAGTGCCGGCTGCCGAGCGCACGCCGGAACCCGGCGCGGATCTCGGCGGCGACGCTCTCCCGCCGCCGCGCGGCCATCACGTCCGGGAAGCGCACGGCGAGGGTGACCGCGGTGGCCACGACGTAGCTGGCGACGTCGAGCGCGAGGATGCCGCCGAGGCCGAGCACGGAGAGCAGGCCGACCGCGAACAGCGGGACCAGGAACTGGGCGAGTCCGAAGGCCATCTGGACGATGCCGTTGGCCCGGCCGAGGAAACGTTTCGGTACGAGCTGCGGGACGGCGGAGTTCCAGGCGAGCCGCTGGAACGTGAGCGCCGTGGAGAGGAGCGCGATCAGCACGTACGCGTGCCAGACCTCCAGGCCGTCGGTCAGGTACAGCAGCAGCATCACCGCCTGGGTGAGGCCGGCCGCCACGTCGCCGTACAGCATGATCCGGCGCCGGTCGCCGCGGTCCACGACGGCGCCGGCGATCGGCGCGGCCAGGATGCCGGGCACCAGCCCGCAGGCGGCCAACAGGCCGAACTGGGCGAGCGATCCGGTGGTCAGGTAGATCCACACCGGCAGGGCGAACTCGGTGAGCGCGGAGCCGATCATGGAGATCTGCTGGCCGGCGGCGACGCCGAGGAACCGCCGCATGGTCGGCCGGGTCGACGGCGCCTTCGGGCCCCGGGAGGCGGGCGAGGTGCCCGCGGCGTTCGGCGAGGCGTCCGCGGCGGCGGGCGAGGCGTCCGGGACGCCGACCGGCTGCTCCGCCCCGTCCCGGGAGAGCCCGGCCAGCCACCAGGTGGCGCCCTCGCTCCGCCGGTGCCGTTCCTCCTCGCCGGCCGCCACCGAGCGGTGCACGGTGGTCAGGATCTCGGCGAGCTCGGCGGCCCGGTACTTGAGGTAGAAGTGGCCGGCCTCGTCGAGCACCACCACGCCGGTGGTGTCGCTGAGACGGTGCCACTCCCGGTACCGCTCCTCGTAGAACTCGGTGGCCGGGTCCCGGTCACCGCAGACGGCGATCACCGGTGCGGCGATCCGGCCGTCCTCGCTCTCGAAGAGCCGGGTGAAGTACTGCTCGGCCTCCTTGGTGCCGATCCGGCGGTTGCCGACCATCAGGCGCAGCTGCTCGGTCCCGACCTCGTCGGTGTCCAGACCGGCCGCCGCCAGGGCGTTGATCATGCCCTGGTCGCTGCGGAGCCGGTCGGCGACCCTGGCCCACCACTCGCCCACGGCGGCGCCGCGTCCGCGCGGCCGGGCGAACGGGAAGATCCCGCCGAGGTGGACGGCCTCGATCTCCCGTCCGGCCGCCTCCACCCGCCGGGCGATCTCCACGGCCAGCCGGACGCCGACGCCGCAGTGGCCGTAGAGGACGATCCGCCCTTCCACGGTGTCGACGATCTCCTGCGCGCAGAGGGCGGCCACCTCGTCGATGTCCATCGCCTCCTCGCCCAGCTCGTGGCCGGGGACGGCGAGCGAGTGCAGTGCCCAGTCGGCGGGCAGGGCGTCGGCGAGCGGCTTGTAGATGAGCGCGCTGCCGCCGCCGTACGGGGTGCAGACGATGCTGGCGGTCGTCCGCCGGCCCGCCGGGGTGAGCCGGTGCAGCAGGCTGCGCGGTCCGCGGTCCGCGTGCGGATCGCTGAGCAGGGCGGCGAGGCGCCGGACGGTCGGGTACTTGAAGAGGTCCATCACCCCGACCGGGGTGGGCAGTTCGGGGTAGGTGCGGCGCAGCCGGGCGACCACCTGGGTGGCGAGCAGCGAGTGGCCGCCGAGTTCGAAGAAGTCGTCCAGCGCCCCGACCCGCGGGACGGCCAGGAGTTCGGCCCAGAGTCCGGCGAGGTACTGCTCCTCCTCGCCCTCCGGTTCGACGTACTCGCCGGTGGCGGCGGGCTCCTCCGGCTCGGGCAGCGAGCGCCGGTCGACCTTCCCGTGGGCCAGCAGCGGCAGCCGGTCGAGGACGACGAAGCGGGCCGGGACCATGTAGTCGGGGAGGACCTCGGCGAGGGCCTCGCGCAGGTCGGCGGGTGCCGGGGCGGGACCGCCCCCCGGGTGTTCGAGGTAGCCGACCAGGGCCTGGCGCAGCCCTTCGCCGCGGGCCAGCACGACGGCCTGGGTGATGCCGGGCAGGGCGGTGAGGGCGGCCTCGATCTCCCCGGGCTCCACCCGGTAGCCGCGGACCTTGATCTGGTCGTCGGCGCGCCCCAGGTAGTCGAGGGTGCCGTCGGGCCGCCAGCGGGCGAGGTCGCCGGTGCGGTAGAGCCGGTCGCCGGTCGCGCCGAACGGATCGTCGACGAACCGCTCGGCGGTGAGGTCCGGGCGGCCCAGGTAGCCGCGGGCGAGCCGGTCGCCGCCGAGGTACAGCTCGCCGGTGACGCCGGGCGGCACCGGTTGCAGCGTCTCGTCCAGGACGTGGCAGCGGGCGCCGGCGAGCGGGGCTCCGATGGGGGTGCTGCCCGGGCCGTGGGCGCCGGCGGTGACCTCGTGGACGGTGACGCCGACGGTCGCCTCGGTGGGGCCGTAGTGGTTGAAGACGGCGCACCGGCCGAGGGCGGCCAGCTCGGCGGCCCACGGCCAGGCCGAGGCCTCCCCGCCGAGCACCAGCGCCCGGCGCGGCAGCAGCCGCTCCATGGGGGCGTCGGCGCCGAGCGCGGCCAGGTGGGAGGGGGTCATCTTGAGGTAGTCGAGCTCCAGCGCCTCGATCTGGTCGGCGAGTTCGGCGCCGGCGATCCGGCGCGGCAGGAGGTGGACCCGGCCGCCGGTGGTCAGGGCGAGGTAGAGCATGGTGATGCTGAAGTCGAAGGACAGCGACTGGAGCAGCCCGTACGCGGCGCCCGGCTCGATCCGCAGCCGTTCCCGCACGCCGGCCAGGTAGTTGAGGATCTGGCGGTGCTGGACGGCGACGCCCTTGGGCGCGCCGGTCGAGCCCGAGGTGTAGATCACGTAGGCCAGGTGGTCCGGGCCGGAGACCTCGTCGAGCGGTTCGGCGTCCGGGGCGAGCGGATCGGGGCCGGGCGCGGCGCCGTCGGCCGGTCCGGTGTCGAGCAGCAGTTCGGCGCCCGCGTACCCGGGGAACCGCTCCCGCAGCACCGAGTCGGTGACCAGGACCCGCACCTCGGCGTCGGCCACCAGGTGGGCGAGCCGGGCGGGCGGCTGCTCCGGGTCCAGCGGCAGGTAGGAGCCGCCCGACTTCAGGACGCCGACCAGGGCCGCCGCCAGCTCGGGGGACTGCTCCAGGCAGACCGCGACCCGGTCGTCCGGGCCGACGCCGAGTGCCCGCAGGCGGCGGGCGAGGCCGGTGGCGCGCTGCTCCAGCTCGCGGTAGTCGACGGTGCGGTCCTCGAACACCAGGGCCGGGCGCTCGGGGTGGGCCCGCGCGGTGGCGGCGAGCAGCGCGGTCAGCGTGCCGGGGACGGTGGCACCGCTGTCAGCGCCGGTTCCGGCGGCGGTGTCGGGCAGCGGCGGGCCGGCGGCCCAGGTCTCCAGGACGTCCCGCCGCTCGCCGGGGGTGAGCAGCGGCAGCCGGGAGACCGGCCGGGCCGGGTCGGCCGACGCCGCCGCGACCAGCAGTTCGAAACGCTCGACCAGCCGCCGGACGGTGGCCGCGTCGAAGAGGTCGGTGCGGTAGGTGAGCAGCCCGTACAGGCCGCCGTCGGACTTCTCCCGCATGTAGAGCGCGAGGTCGGTGCGGGTGGTGGCGGCCTCGTGGCCGAAGCTCTCGCCGGTCAGCGCACCGGTGGGGGTACCGGTGGCGGCGTCGGTGCCGGTACCGGCGCTGCGGTCGCCGTAGTTCTGGAAGGCGAAGGTGACCTGGAAGACGGCGGACCGGCTGACGTCGCGCTCGATCTCCAGGTCGGCCACCATCTGCTCGAACGGCACCTCCTGGTGGGTGTACGCGTCGAGGGTGGTCTCGCGGACCCGGCCGAGCAGCTCGCCGAAGGTCGGGTCGCCCTCCAACCGGGCCCGGATCGGCAGCATGTTGACGAACAGGCCGACGACGTCCTCCAGTTCGCGGTGGAGCCGGCCGGCGACCGCCGAGCCGACCGCGAAGTCCCGCCGTCCGGAGTGCCGGCCGAGCAACACCTGTAGGGCGGCCATCAGCACCATGTAGGCGGACGCGTTCGATGACCGGGCCAACTCCTTGACACCGTCGCCGAGTTCGGTGCCCCAGTGGAATTCCAGGGCGGCCCCGTCGAAGGTGAGCACCGGCGGGCGCGGCCGGTCGGTGGGCAGGTCGAGTGCGGGGACGTCCCGGAGCGCGGTCCGCCAGTACGCGCGGGAGGAGGCCAGCGCGTCGCCGTTCAGGCGCTCGCGCTGCCAGTGTGCGTAGTCGCCGAACCGGACGGCGGGGGCGGCCAGGTTGTCCGGGGTGCCGTGGGCGTGCCGGGCGTAGAGCGCGTCCAGCTCGCGGTGGAGGATGTCGAGGGACCAGCCGTCACTGACGATGTGGTGCATGACCAGCGCGAGCACGTGCTCCTCGGCCGCGGTGCGGACCAGCAGGGCGCGCAGCAGCGGACCGCCGGTCAGGTCGAACGGCTCCCCGACCAGGGCGGCGAGCTCGTCGGCGGCCTGCCCGGCCGGGTCCGGTGCGGCGCAGGCGTCGACGAACCGGACCGGGCAGGGGGCCGGTTCGGCGACACGGACCTCCGCGGTGCCCTCGGGGGTGCTCGGGAAGGTCATCCGCAGCGCCTCGTGGCGGGCGACGAGGTCGGTCAGGGCGGCGTCCAGCGCCGGACGGTCGAGCGGGCCGCGCAGCCGGCGGGCCGGTGCCAGGGTGAAGGCGGTGGACTGCGGGGCGAACTGGTCCATGAACCAGAGCCGTTCCTGCCCGCTGGAGAGCGGGGGCACGGTGTCGGACGGCCGGGCGGGCACGGTTCTGGCGGGGGCCGAGGCGGCGCGCAGCCGCTGGGCGAGCAGCGCGCGCTTGGTCGCGGACAGCCCGGTGGCAGGGTCCTGGGTGTCGGTCATCGGTGTTCCATTTCGGCGCACGTCGGTGGCGGAGGTGCCGGTGGGGCGGATCCGTCGCGGGAAGGGGAGGGCGGCGCGCGGTGGAGCGCGCGCCGCCCGGGAAGGTCAGCGCAGTTCGCGGACGGCCGCGGCGATGCCGAGCGGGGTGGGGGTCGCGAAGAAGACGTCGAAGTCGAGCTCGACGCCGAGCAGGTCGCGGATCCTGGCGGTGATCTGAATGATCGTCAGGGAGTGGCCGCCGAGTTCGAAGAGATCCTCCTCGGGCCCCAGGTCGGGCAGCCCGAGGACCTCGGCCCAGACGCCGAGGACGGCCGTGAGCACCTCGTCGCGCTCCTCGGACCCTGCTCCCTCGGCCGTGCCCGCGGCCCCGGCGGGCGTGCCGACCGGCACCGGCGGGACGGGCAGGGCCCGGCGGTCCAGCTTGCCGTTGGGCGTCAGGGGCAGCCGGTCGAGCACCGCGAAGCGCTGGGGGACCGCGGCGGCGGGCAGCAGCCTCTGGAGGAAGGCTCGCAGTTCGGCGGCGTCGGGCGCGGTGTCGGGGGCGGTGTCCGGGGTTGCGGCGTCCGGGGCGGCGGTCCCGGTCGCGGGGACGAGGTAGCCGGCCACGAACGGCTCGCCGTCGTCCCCCTGGCGGACGGCCGCGGCGGCCTCGGCGACGCCGGGGTGGGCCAGCAGCGCCGCCTCGATCTCGCCGAGCTCGATCCGGTGGCCGCGGATCTTGACCTGGTCGTCGAGCCGCCCGAGGAACTCCAGCTCGCCGTCGGCGGTCCAGGCCGCGAGGTCCCCGGTCCGGTACAGCCGGCCGCCGGTGCCGGAGGTGCGGGCGGCATCGAACGGGTCCTCGACGAAGCGTTCGGCGGTCAGCCCGGGGCGGCCGAGGTAGCCCTCGGCCACCCCGTCCCCGCCGAGGTGCAGCTCGCCCGGCACGCCGATCGGGAGCGGCCTGCGCCGCCGGTCCAGCACGTAGGCCCGGGTGTTGGCGATCGGCCGGCCGATCCGGACGGCCTCCGGACCGGCGGGTATCTCGGCGCAGGTCGACCAGATGGTGGTCTCGGTCGGCCCGTAGACGTTGAACAGGCGGTCCGTGCCCGCCCGGAGGTCCCGGGCCAGCGGCAGCGGCAGGGCCTCCCCGCCGGCCAGGCCGGTCAGGCCGGACGGCAGCGGTCCGGCGCCGAGCAGGACCCGCCAGCCCGAGGGGGTGGCCTGGACGTGGGTGACGCCCTCGCGCTCGATCAGGGCCCGCAGGCCCGGTCCGTCGACGGCGAGGCCGTCCGGCGCCAGCACCAGCCGCCCGCCGGTGACCAGCGGCAGCAGCAGTTCGAGGGCGGAGATGTCGAACGAGAGGGAGGTGAGGCCGAGCCAGACGTCCCGGGGCGCGGAGCCGAGCCGGTCGGCGAAGGCCGAGAGCAGGTTGACCAGCGCGCGGTGGCCGATCTCGACGCCCTTGGGGCGGCCGGTGGAGCCGGAGGTGTAGAGCACGTAGGCGAGTCGGCCCGGTGCGGTTCCGCCGTCCGTGGCCGCCCCGCCGGCCGGGCGTGCGCGGTCGGCGCCGGGCGCGGGGTGGGCCCCGGGCGCGGACGCGGCTTCGGCCGTCCGGAGCACCCGGGGTGCCGCTGCCGCGACCTCGGGGGCCGGTTCGCGGTCGGCCAGGAGCAGGACGGCGCCGGAGTCGGCCAGGACGAACGCGAGCCGCTCGGCCGGGTAGCCGGGGTCGAGCGGCAGGTAGCCGGCGCCGACCGCGTGCACGGCGAGCAGGGCGGCGGGCAGGTCGGCGGTGCGGCTCAGGTGCAACCCGACCAGGTCGTCCCGGCCGACGCCCGCGGCGGACAGGGCGTCGGCCAGCCGGTCGGCGCGCCGCAGGAGCTCCCGGTAGGTCAGGCGTTCCACGCCGGCCACCACGGCGACGGCGTCCGGCGTGGCGGCGGCGCGCTCGCGGACCAGGTCGAGCACGGTCCGGTCGGCGGGGTAGGCGCAGGCGGTCTCGTTCCACCCGGTGGTGACGAGGTGTTCCTCGGAGGCGTCGAGCAGCGGCAGGTCGCCGAGCACGGTGGCGGGGTCGGCCGTGGCGCCGGCGAGCAGGCCGGCCAGGTGTCCGGCGATCCGCCGGGCGGCGTGCGGTGCGAGGACGGCCGGGTCGTACTGGAGGGAGAACACGATGGCCTCGGCGTCCTCGACCGCCTGGAGGTGGAGCGTGTTGCGGGACGCGTGGTGGAACACCGTCCAGTCGATCCGGGTGGCGCTGCCCGGGAAGACCGGGTCGGCGGCGGTGCGCCGGCGGTAGCCGAACGACACCGGCGCCAGCCCGACCCGGGGGGTGAGCCCGGGCACGGCCTCGCCGAACGGGACGGCGCGGTGGGCGGAGGTCAGCCGGACCTCGGCGCGGACGGCCTGCGCGTACTGCGCGAACGTGCTCTCCTCGCCGGCGTCGGCCGGGGCGTACACCGGCAGCTCGTTGACGAAGACGCCGATCTCGCCGGGCCGGTCCGGACGGCGGGTGGCGAAGGGGACGGCGACCGGCACCGACTCGCCGCCGTAGCGCCGGAGCAGGCCGTGCAGGGCGGCGAGCAGGAACTCGAAGACGGTGACCCCGCTGTCGCGCGCGGCGTCGGCCAGGGCGGCGCGGCCGGGGCCGTCGAGCCGCCAGGTGACGGCCTCGCCGGGCCCGGCGTCGGTGGTGGCCCGCGGGCCGTGGGGCAGGACCGGCTCGGTGGCGGCGGCCCAGCGGGGGCCGTGGAACGCGGCGGCCCGACGGACGAGGTCGGGGTCGGCCGGAGCCCCGTCGGCGACCGCGGCGGCTTCGGCCGTGCCGGGGCCTTCCGAACCGGTGCCGGCGGCCGGGCCGGGCGCCCCGCCGTGCCGGGCGGCGTGCTCGGCGGTGTAGGCGGCGGCGAGGTCGGCGGCCAGCACGTCCTTGGAGTTGCCGTCGAACACCGCGTGGTGGGCCACCACCAGCAGCTCCGCCGCGCCGTCGGGCCGCCGGTGCAGGGTGAAGCGCGCGAGCGGTCCGGTGGCGAGGTCGAACGGGAGGGTGATCTCCTCGGTCAGCCGCTTGGCCAGGCCGTCAGGGGTGTCGGCCGTCGTGTCGACGACGGTGAGGGCGGGCGGGCTCGCGGCCGGGACCAGTCGGACCAGGCCGTCCCGCTCGACCAGGGCGGAGGCGAGGGCCGGACGGCGGCCGACGGTGGCGGTGACCGCCCGTTCCAGGGCGCCGGTGTCGACCCGGTCGAAGGAGAACCGCAGCGCGAGGTGGAAGGTCTCCGGCGTGCGGGTCAGCCGGCTGGTCAGCCAGATCCCGTGCTGGGCCGTGGAGGCGGGGCGCCCGGTCGGTGCCGGGGTGTGCGCCGTTCTCGCGGGTTCCTCCGAGGTGGCGACAGGGCCGGGTGCGGCGGGGGAGTCGGACATGGCGTGCTCGATTCGGGAGTCGGAGACGGAGCTGCGTGACACGCGCCCGAGCGGGGCCGCGACGGTGCGGCCCGGGTGGACGGCGCGGCTGCCGAGTGGTGCCCGGCCCGCTCCTCGGACCGGTCGGCAGGCCGCTGTGGCAAGGCCGACCCGACTCCCAGGTTTCCCCCCTGATGCGTCAGGCGGTTCGATCCCCTCCCCCGTCGGAAGATCATTGGCCTGGACCTGCCGAGAGATTTCCACAGACCACATGCCTCGTCAAGGGTTGTCCACGACCTGGCCCGGACAGTCCAACGGTTCGTCAACTACCTTCTGTGACGTGCCAGCTGGGCCGCGCTCCGGGCGGGGTGCGGAGGCCGGTGCGGAGGCGCCCGCGGGCGCCTCCGCAGGGGGTGTCAAGTCGGGCCAAGTTGTCTGTACAGCTCTGGGTTCACTGTCCGTCATCGAAGCGCCATCGAACGGGTCCGTTCCCGTCCATCTCGGGGCCATAGACATAACGGGTCTGGGCCGAACGGAGGCCCAGTGCCCGTGTACAAGGAGTCACCCCCGATGAGTCCGAAGCCCGAACTGTCGCGCCGCACCCTGCTCGGTGGCGCGGCGGCCGCCGCCGTGCTGTCCGCCCTCCCCCTCAGCGTCCGCGAGGCGCTGGCCGCGCCGGCCAAGCCCGGCCGCCTGGCGGACATCCAGCACGTCGTGGTGTTCATGCAGGAGAACCGCGCCTTCGACCACTACTTCGGCACGCTGCCCGGCGTGCGCGGCTTCGGCGACCGGACGGCGGTGCGCGGGGTCAACGGGCGCTCGGTGTTCCACCAGCCCGACCCGAGCCGCAAGGAGGGCCACCTGCTGCCCTTCCCGATGAACGCCGCGCACACCAACGCGTACCAGCAGGGCGCCCCCGCGTTCGGCTTCGTCGACTCGATGAACGCCTGGAACGACGGCCGCGCCGACGGCTCGGTCACCCGCCGCTCCGGCGGCTGGCTCGGCCAGGGCTACTACGAGTCCGCCGACATGCCGTTCTACAACGCGCTCGCCTCGGTGTTCACCACCTGTGACGCCTACTACGCGTCGGTGCAGTGCAACACCAACACCAACCGCGAGCACCTGATGACCGGGACCAGCGGCGGCACCGTACGGGACACCCCGGTGACCGACAACACCGAGATCCCCGGCGGCTACGAGTGGACCACCTACGCCGAGCGGCTGGAGCGGGCCGGCATCAGCTGGAAGACCTACCAGGCGCTGGACAACTTCGACGACAACGCGCTCGCCTGGTTCGCCCCCTTCGTCAAGGCCAAGCCCGGTGAGCCGCTGTACGAGCGCGGCATGCGCGCCGTCGGCGACCCGGCCAAGAAGAGCGACCCGTTCGCGATGGGCGACGCCCTGGTCGAGGCCTTCGCCGCCGACATCCAGGCCGACACGTTGCCGCAGGTCTCGTGGATCGTCGCCCCCGCCGCGCTCTCCGAGCACGCCAACTACGCCCCGCCGAACGGCGAGCACCTGACGGCCCGGCTGCTGGCCGCGCTGGCCGCCAAGCCGGAGGTGTGGGAGAAGACCGTCTTCATCCTCAACTACGACGAGCACGGCGGCTTCTTCGACCACCAGCTGCCCCCCGTCCCGCCGCTGGCCGCCGGCCGCGGCAAGTCCACCGTGTCGGTCGACGGCGAGGTGGTCGTCCGGGTGAGCAAGGGCGGCTCCACCTACCACCGGGTGGTCAGCCAGGAGGGCAAGTACCGGGTGAAGGCGGCCGACGGCTCGCTCGCCTGGTCCGACACGCTGCCCGCCGGGGAGACCCTGGTCTCCGGCCCGTACCCGATGGGCCTCGGCGTCCGGGTGCCGATGATCGTCGTCTCGCCGTGGACCCGTGGCGGCGTGGTGGACTCCACCGTCTACGACCACACCTCGGTGCTGCGCTTCCTGGAGCAGCGCTTCGGCATCCAGGAGCCCAACATCAGCCCCTGGCGCCGGTCGGTCTGCGGCGACCTCACCAACCTCTTCGACTTCTCGGGGCGCGACCCGCGCTGGCCGCAGCTGCCGGACACCAGCGGCAACCGGCAGAAGGTCGTCGACACCGGCAAGCTGCCCGCGCCGACCGTGCCCAACCCGCAGACGTTCCCGCAGCAGCAGCGCGGCACCCGCGCGGCCCGCCCGGCCCCGTACAACCTGCTGGTCAAGCCCCGGCTGAAGGGCGACCAGCTGACCGTCGACTTCGTCAACCAGGGCAAGCAGGGCGCCGTCTTCGCCGTCTACCCCGCCCCCGGTGTGGCGCCGCGCCACTACACGGTCGGCGCGAAGAGCCGCCTCTCCGACGTGTGGACGGTCGGCCAGGACGGCTACGACCTGCGGGTGCACGGCCCCAACGGCGCCTTCTGGCACCTGCGCGGCGACCTCGCCTCCACCTACGAGATCTCGCTCTCCGAGGAGCAGAACGGCAAGGTCCTGGAGGTGGACGTGATCAACCGCTCGCGCACCGCCCAGACCTTCCTGGTCGGCGACCTCGCCTACGGCGACGGGCTGCGCGAGGTCCGGGTCGCGGCCGGCGACGACAAGACCGTCAACGTCAAGGTCGGCCCCGAGGGCTGGTACGACGTGGCGGTGGGCCTGCGCGGCGACGTCTCCTTCCGCCGCCGGATCGCCGGCCGCTTCCCCTGGGACGGCGAGCACCTGTTCACCGACCCGGCGATGGGCCTGACCGACCCGCTGGCGCTGGACGTCGCCCTCAAGGCCGCGTCGACCACCATCGACGAGGCGATCCTGCTGCCCGGCCGCCCGGCCCGGGTCACCGCGCGCTTCACCGCCACCGCCGCGCTGACCTCGATCGAGGCGCAGCCGGTCGTCCCGGCCGGCTGGACGGTCGCCGCCGTCACCGCGCCGCCGGCCGCGCTCGCGGCGGGCGCCACCGCCACCGCGGAGTGGGACGTCACCCCGCCGGCCCAGCTGCCGGACGGTGCCACCCACCGGATCCTGGTCACCGCCCGGGCGCTGGCCGACAACCGGTTCGCCGTCGCCGACGGCGAGATCGCCGCCCGCACCGCGCCGGTGATGGCCGGCCACCTGCTCGGCGAGGACTTCGAGTCGCTGGCCGGCGCGCTCCAGCCGATCTCCGGTGTCCTCGGCTGGACGCCGCAGGCGCCGCAGGGCTGGTCGGTGGTCAACGCGCCGGCGATGCCGCAGGGCACCACCCGGCTCCAGGGCTGGACCTTCCACACCAAGCGTGCCTGGTCCACCCCGGCCGGCCAGGACCGCGGCAACTTCACCCGCGGCCTCGGCATCCTGGCCGTCGCCGACCCGGACGACTGGGACGACACCGGCTCGCCGTCGCGCAAGGGCGTCTTCGACTCCACCCTGGTCTCGCCCGCCGTGCCCGTCCCGGCCGGCACCACGACCCTGCACCTGGCCTTCGACTCGCACTACCGCCAGGAGGCGCCGCAGAAGGCCGCGGTCAGCGCCGTGTTCGACGACGGCTCCGAGGTCCGGCTGGTCCACTACAGCTCGGACGCGACCGGCAACGACAACGCCGGCAAGGACGTCCAGAACACCTTCGTGACCCGGAAGTTCGCCGTCCCGGTGGGCGCCCGCACGGTCACCCTGAAGTTCCGGATGTACGACGCCGGCAACAACTGGTTCTGGGCCGTCGACCACGTCCGTCTCGACACCAAGCCCATCACCGGCTGACCTCTCCCCGCCGGCCGGTTGCCCGGCCGCGGGCCCGACGGCCCGTCCGCACCCCCGCCCCGGGGCGCGGGCGGGCCGTCCGCCGTCGCCGGGCGCTGTCAACAGGCGGAAACCCGTCCCGGGGCGCGGCGGACCGGACCGGAAAGTCACTGTCCGCAGCCGCCCCCTCACCGGTAGGAAAGGGGGGCCGGTGCGGACCGCCCGCACCCGCGAGAGGAGCCGCCTCGTGTCCCGTCTCCGCGCCGCCGCCCTGACCCTCGGCGCCGCCGCCGCGCTCACCCTGACGGCGACCACCGCGCACGCCGCCCCCGGCGACACCCAGGACGTCTGCAACAGCCAGTTCACCCCGAGCGGCTGGGCCGACGTCCAGTGGTGGAACAGCTACGCCTGCGGCCCGGGCTTCAACCCGAACAGCCGAAGGATCATGCAGCTGACCGGCTACCCGATCGGCACCACCGTGAACGTCTGCTCCTCGGCGCTGCCGCCGTCCGGCTGGGTCGAGGTCAGCGCCTTCTACAGCAGCAGCTGCCGCTACTCGGTCACCCCGAGCTTCAACAACAACTCCTGGCAGCTCAAGCGCATAGCCTGACGACCTCCCGCACGCGAGCGGCGCCAAGAAGCTCACCCCGGCCGTCCTCGGCGACTCCTCCGCCGTCGCGGTCGGCGACCCGGTCGTCGCC
>NZ_JBEXNT010000062.1:0-52342 GCF_040611255.1 Kitasatospora sp. NPDC002965
CGAGCGCGGCCGCTAGCTCAATCCGGTAGAGCACAAGCCTCTTACCTCCGCCGTCGTCGGCCGCCGGGCCGGCACGATCTCGGGCACCCCCTGTTTCACGTGAAACAGGACCGGGCCCCGGCCGTTCGTCGCTCTCGGGCCTCAGCCGCGCCGGTGCCGTCCGCCGCCGGCCTGGACGGCCTCGTCGTCCTCGGCCGCGGCGCCGCCGGCCTTCTTCTTCCGGCGCTCGCGCACGATCTCGATGAGGATCGGCGAGACGGAGAGCAGCACGATCAGCAGCACCGCCGGGATCAGGTACTTGTCGATCACCGGGGCGAGCGCGTCGCCGAAGAAGTAGCCGATCAGCAGCATCGACTCGGTCCAGAGCACGCCGCCGATGACGTTCCAGAGGAAGAAGGTCTTCGCCGGCATCTCCAGGGTGCCCGCGACGGGGTTCAGGAAGGTCCGGACGATCGGCATGAAGCGGGCGAGCACGACGGCCTTGCCCGGCCCGAACTTGTTGAAGTACTCCTCGGCCTTCAGCACGTACTCGCGGCGGAAGATCTTCGACTCGGGCTTGTCGAACATCTTCGGCCCGACCTTCACCCCGATCTGGTGCCCGAGCTGGGCGCCGACGATGGCGGCGATCGGGGCCCCGATCAGGAGAGTCGCGATCGGCAGCCGGGTGCCTTCGCCGAGGACCGACGAAGCGGCGTCCGAGGCGGCGACACCCGCGATGATGAGCAGCGAGTCACCCGGGAAGAAGAACCCGACCAGGAGGCCGGTCTCCGCGAAGATGATCGCGATCAGCCCGATGGCACCGAGGGACGAGATCAGTGATTTGGCGTCGAGCAGATTGACGGCCAGCTGGTTGTAGTCCACGGGCGCAGAATAGCGGGCTTGTCTTTACCAAAGCTTCGCGCCCGGGGCTGAGCGGGCCCTCATCCCTTCGTCGCATGCCGCTCCGCGCCCGCCGCACACCCCTGCGGGACACCCCGGCGGGGGTGTCCCGCAGCTCCCCGGGGCCTCCCCGGGGAGCGCCCGGGGAAGCCCGCCGTCCCGACTGGCGGGCCACATGGTGGAGCCGGTGGGCGTTCTGGGAAGATGGCACGGGCGCCCGGTCCGCGGTGGCACCACCCTCATGGCCGACCCGCGGCGGTTGCCTCGAACCTTGGTACCGGCAGGCCGCACCGCAGAGCCGCGCATCGGCCCTGGTACCCCGGAGTCGTCACCAGGCGTACACAGCGTCGGACAGCACCGTCCGTACGCCGCAAAACCCGACAGGAGCGGATTCGCATGCCCATCGCAACTCCCGAGGTCTACAACGAGATGCTGGACCGGGCCAAGGCGGGAAAGTTCGCCTACCCGGCGATCAACGTGACCTCGTCGCAGACCCTGCACGCCGCGCTGCGCGGCTTCGCCGAGGCCGAGAGTGACGGCATCATCCAGATCTCGACCGGTGGTGCGGAGTTCCTGGGCGGCCAGCACAACAAGGACATGGTGACCGGCGCCGTCGCGCTCGCCGAGTTCGCGCACATCGTCGCCGCCAAGTACGACATCACCGTCGCGCTGCACACCGACCACTGCCCGAAGGACAAGCTGGACGGCTACGTCCGGCCGCTGCTGGCGGTCTCCGCCGAGCGCGTGGCCCAGGGCCGGAACCCGCTCTTCCAGTCGCACATGTGGGACGGCTCGGCCGAGACCCTGGCCGACAACCTGGCGATCGCCCAGGAGCTGCTCGCCCAGGCCGCCGCCGCCAAGATCATCCTTGAGGTCGAGATCACCCCGACCGGCGGCGAGGAGGACGGCGTCACCCACGAGATCAACGACGAGCTGTACACCACCGTCAACGACGCCGTCCGCACCGCCGAGGCGCTGGGCCTGGGCGAGAAGGGCCGCTACCTGCTGGCGGCCTCGTTCGGCAACGTGCACGGCGTCTACAAGCCGGGCAACGTGGTGCTGAAGCCGGAGCTGCTGCGCGAGCTGCAGGACGCGATCGGCAAGCAGTACGGCAAGAACGACCCGTTCGACTTCGTCTTCCACGGCGGCTCCGGCTCGACCACCGAGGAGATCGCCACCGCGCTGGAGAACGGTGTCGTGAAGATGAACCTGGACACCGACACCCAGTACGCCTTCACCCGCCCGGTCGTGGACCACGTGTTCCGCAACTACGACGGTGTCCTGAAGGTCGACGGCGAGGTCGGCAAGAAGAACACCTACGACCCCCGCACCTGGGGCAAGCTCGCCGAGGCGGGCATGGCCGCCCGCGTGCTGGAGGCCGCCAAGCAGCTGCGCTCGGCCGGCAACCGCCTGAAGTAGGGTCCCGCCCGACGGCAGGGTCTGCGGTCATGCCCCCCAGTGGTTCACTGGGGGGCATGACCATTCACAAGGACCTCCTCGGGGGTCCGCCTCCGACCCACCTGCCCGCCGAGCCCGCTCCGCTGGAGCTGCTGGCCGGCGGCGCCTCCCCGGCCGAGGTCGCGGCGAAGTACCCGACCTCCTCCCTCGCCTGGGCCCAGCTCGCCGACGACGCCTACGCCGCCGGCCGCACCGTCGAGTCCTACGCGTACGCCCGTACCGGCTACCACCGCGGGCTGGACGCGCTGCGCCGGGCCGGCTGGAAGGGCCACGGCCCGGTGCCGTGGGAGCACGAGCCGAACCGCGGCTTCCTGCGGGCGCTGCACGCGCTCGGGCGGGCCGCCGGCGCGATCGAGGAGAAGGAGGAGGCGGAGCGCTGCCTGCAGTTCCTCCGGGACAGCTCGCCGACCGCCGCCGCCACGCTCGGCTGACGACACCTGACGCGCCGGACGACCGCCCCTGCTGCCCGGACGGGCAGCAGGGGCGGTTTCGTCCGCTCCGCCCACCCGGAACGTGGACACCCGTCGGTCCACCGTGTCAGGGTGGGCGGGCGAGGGGGCGCATCGGTTCGAGGTTCAGCGGCCCCACGGGTCGACAGGAAGCTCCACCGTGCCAGCAGCCAGCCCCGCCCCCCGCGGCGACCGCCCCCGTGGTTCCGGCACGAACGGTGCCCGTCGGGCCCGCGCCCGTACCTCCGGGCCCGGCACCGCACGGCGTGGCACGGCTCCCCGCCCCCGGTCCTCCTCGCGCCGCCGCAGCAGGCCCCGCCGCCGGCTCGGGCCCGGCATGGTCGCGGCCCTGGTGGCCGCGGTGGCGATACTCGGCGGCACGCTGTTCGTCCTGAAGCGCCCCGACGCCCTGCCCGGCGCCGACCGGACCGCCCAGGGCCGGGTGGCCCCGGCCGACGGCAACGCCCCCGCCCCGACCCCTCCGGCGGCCCCGGCAGCCGCCCCCGTCGCGCCCACCCCGACGCCGACGCCCACCCCGACGCCGACCGCCGCACCCACACCCACACCGGAACCGACCACCCCGGACCCCGGCTTCAAGGGCACGGGCACGTTCACCGTCGCCCAGGGCTCCGCCGCCCCGGTCGGCAAGGGCACCGTCCGCCGCTACCGGGTCGAGGTCGAGGACGGCATCGGCATCGATCCGCCGGCCGCCGCCGCACAGGTCCAGGCGATCCTCGCCGACAAGCGCGGCTGGACCAACGACCGCAGGAACGGCTTCCAACTGGTGTCCGGCGGCGCCTACGACTTCACCGTGAAGATCGCCTCACCCGCCACCGTCGACAGGATCTGCGGCGCCGCCGGACTGGACACCCGCGGCGAGGTGAACTGCAACGTCGGCAACCAGGTGCTGGTCAACGTCAAGCGCTGGACGATCGGGTCCCCCCAGTTCAGCGGCCCGATCGACGAGTACCGGGCACTGATCGTCAACCACGAGGTCGGCCACCGGATCGGCCACGGCCACGAGACCTGCCCGGGCCAGGGAAAGCCCGCGCCGGCCATGATGCAGCAGATCTACGGCCTCAAGGGCTGCGTGCCCAACGCCTGGCCGTACAGCCCCGAGGGCACCTACCTGGGCGGTCCCGCAGTCTCCTGAACCTGCCTGGAACGGGACGGAGTTGAGACACGTTCGGCGTACGGCCGGAACGGCTCCGGCCGTAGGCTGGCGCCATGATCAGCGCAACCGCCCCGACCGACGACCGCCTCGCGACCGCCCGTTCCGCGGCTGCGCGCCCCGCCCCCTCCCGCCACCGGCTGCTCGCCCTCGCGGGCACCGCCGGACTCCTGCTCGGCACGGCCGCCTGCGGCTCCGACGGCGGCGGCACCGGCGCGGCCGGCGCGGGCCGGCTCTCCTACGACCAGGCCCGGTCGACCGCCCAGGACCTGTCGGAGTCCGGCCCCTGCCCGTTCGGCCTGGACCTCGCGGCGGCCCTCAAGGGGGCCGGGGTGGACCTCCCGGTCACCGCCGGGGCCAAGGGGCACCCGACGGCCGAGACCGAGGTCGAGGCGGAGGTCCCGGCCCAGCCCTGGCCCTCCGGGGCCACCCCGCCCGCGGGGATACCCTCGATCCCGGCCACGCCCGCAAGGGCATGGGTGACCTGCCACTTCACGGCCGGCGCCACTCCGGTCCGGGTCGACCTGCTGGCCCTCGCGGAGCACGGCCCGGCGATCAGCCTGATGCTCCCGCACATCCAGCGGTTCGGGAACCTCGGTGTGGACCAGCTCCAGGACTTCGCCGACCGGCAGCCCACCACCGGCCAGACCGAGGTCACCCCGGGCGGGGGTCTGGTGGGTGTCTCCCGACCGGCCGTCCGCGGCAAGGGGGACCTCGCGCTGACCCTCACCCAGACCACCGGCGAGGCCCCGACCGAGCCCGCCCTGACCGGCGAACCGCTGCGCAGGGTCACCGAACGGCTCGCCGCGCAACTGCGTCCCTGACCGACCGTCGACCGGCTCCGCCCACCACCCGGCCGCCGCCGCCCGACCGCAGGCCGGCTACCGCGGGCCGGCGACCGCGGGCCGGCGGGCTCAGCCCAGGACCGGCAGGTGACCGCGCAGGTCGCTGCGCTCGCCGCCGGCCGACACCGCGGCGGCCTCCACCGCGTCCGCCCAGCCGGTCCGGCCGGTGGCCAGCCGGATCCAGGTGAGCGGATCGGTCTCGACCACGTTCGGCGGGGTGCCCCGGGTGTGCCGCGGCCCCTCGACGGCCTGCACCACCGCGTACGGCGGGATCCGCAGCTCGACGGCACCGCCGGGTGCCTGGTCGGCGAAGGCGTCGGCCAGCAGCCGGGTGACGGCGGCGACCGCCTGCCGGGCGTGCGGGAAGTCCGCCCGGCCGAGCGCGTCGGCCAGGTCGTCGGCGTGCACGACCGTCTCGACCAGCCGGGTCACCAGCATGTCGGTGAGCGTCATCGAGCCGAGCCGGATCTCGAACCGCCGGCCCGGGATCCGGGTGTCCTCCCCGTCCAGTGCGTCGACGAGCCCGTCCGCGGCCCGCGCGAAGGCCTCCGCCACCGAGGCCGGCTCACCGCCGAACTCGCCCGCGGCCTTCTCCCGCGCCTGCCCGTCGAGCAGCGGCGCGACCGTGCCGACCCGGGCGACCCACGCCAGCAGGTCCAGCGGCGGCCGGCCCTCCAGCGGGTCGCCGAGGTGCGCGGGTACCCAGTCGATCTGGACGGCGAGGTGCGCGACCAGCTCGCGCACCCGCCACTCCCCCAGCCGGGTGGGCCGGGCGAGCAGCTCCGCCGCGTCCGGGCGGGCGCAGAACTCCCGGACGGCGTCGCGCAGCGCGACGGTCTGCTCGGCCAGCGCGGCGCTGACCTTGGAGTGCTGGTACGTACGGGACTTGGCAGGCATGCGCCCCAACATACGCCGAGGGGCGGACGGTTCCGCAGAACCGTCCGCCCCTCAGCACAGCCCGGTCAGGCGAGCAGAGCCTCGATGACGCCGGTGTGGACGTCCTTCAGCTCGGCCAGCGAGACGGTGAACAGGCCCTGCACGTCCAGCACGTCGCCGTCGACCACGCCGACCCGGGTGGCCGGCAGACCGCGCGCGGTGCACATGTCGTTGAACCGGAGCTCCTCGCTGCGCGGCACCGCGACGACCGCACGGCCGGCCGACTCGGAGAACAGGAACACGAACGGGTCCTGGCCCTCGGGCACGATGATCCGCGCGCCGTGGCCGCCCTTGAGGCAGCTCTCCACCAGGGCCTGGCCGAGGCCGCCGTCGGAGAGGTCGTGCGCGGCGTCGATCATGCCGTCGCGCGAGGCGGCGATCAGGATGTCGCCGAGCAGGCGCTCGCGCTCCAGGTCGACCTTGGGCGGCAGACCGCCCAGGTGGTCGTGGACCGCCTGCGACCAGGCCGAGCCGCCCAGCTCGTCCTCGGTGTCGCCGAGCAGGTAGAGCAGCTGCCCCTCCTCGGCGAAGGCCACCGGGGTGCGGCGGGTGACGTCGTCGATGACACCGAGCACCGCGACCACGGGGGTCGGGTGGATGGCGACCTCGCCGGTCTGGTTGTAGAGCGAGACGTTGCCGCCGGTG
This sequence comes from Kitasatospora sp. NPDC002965, assembly GCF_040611255.1. Taxonomy (NCBI): domain Bacteria; kingdom Bacillati; phylum Actinomycetota; class Actinomycetes; order Kitasatosporales; family Streptomycetaceae; genus Kitasatospora; species Kitasatospora sp. NPDC002965. The sequence continues at coordinate 6,384 of NZ_JBEXNT010000062.1, forward strand.
ACCGGGGTGCCGAGCGTCAGGCAGGCGTCGGCCAGGCCGCGGGTGGCCTCGGCGAACTGCCACATCACGTCCGGGTCCTCGGGGGAGCCGAAGTTGAGGCAGTCGGAGACCGCGAGCGGCTTGGCGCCGCCGGCCGCGACGTTGCGGTACGCCTCGGCGAGGGCCAGCTGGGCACCGGTGTACGGGTCCAGCTTGGTGTAGCGGCCGTTGCCGTCGGTGGCGACCGAGACGCCGAGGTTGGTCTCCTCGTCGATCCGGATCATGCCCGAGTCCTCGCCGACCGAGAGCACGGTGTTGCCGAGCACGTAGCGGTCGTACTGGTCGGTGATCCAGGACTTGGAGGCCTGGTTCGGGTGACCGGCGAGCTTGAGCAGGTCGGCCTTGAGGCCCTCGCCGGTGGTCGGGCGGGCCAGCCGCTCGGCGGTCGGGGCGTCGGCCTGCAGCGCGTCCTGCCAGCTCGGGCGGGCGTAGGGGCGCTCGTAGGTCGGGCCCTCGTGGGCGACGGTGCGCGGCGGCACGTCGACGACCAGGTCACCGTGCCAGAAGATCTCCAGGCGCTCGCCCTCGGTCACCTCACCGATGACGGTGGCGATGACGTCCCACTTCTCGCAGATCTCCAGGAAGCGGTCGACCTTGTCGGGCTCGACGATGGCGCACATGCGCTCCTGCGACTCGCTCATGAGGATCTCCTCGGGCGAGAGCGTGTGGTCGCGCAGCGGCACGGTGTCGAGCTCGATCCGCATGCCGCCGGAGCCGGCCGAGGCCAACTCGCTGGTGGCGCAGGACAGGCCGGCGCCGCCGAGGTCCTGGATGCCCTTGACGAGCTTCTCCCGGAAGATCTCCAGGGTGCACTCGATGAGGAGCTTCTCCTGGAACGGGTCGCCGACCTGGACGGCCGGGCGCTTGGCCGGGCCGGTGGCGTCGAAGGTCTCGGAGGCGAGCACCGAGACACCGCCGATGCCGTCGCCGCCGGTCCGGGCCCCGTACAGGATGACCTTGTTGCCGGCGCCGGTGGCCTGCGCGAGGTGGATGTCCTCGTGCTTCATGACGCCCACGCACAGGGCGTTGACCAGCGGGTTGCCCTGGTAGCAGGAGTCGAAGACGACCTCGCCGCCGATGTTCGGCAGGCCCAGGCAGTTGCCGTAGCCGCCGATGCCCGCGACGATCCCCGGCAGCACGCGCCGGGTGTCCGGGTGGTCGGCCGCGCCGAACCGCAGCGGGTCCATCACGGCGACCGGGCGGGCGCCCATCGCCAGGATGTCGCGGACGATGCCGCCGATGCCGGTGGCCGCGCCCTGGTAGGGCTCGATGTACGACGGGTGGTTGTGCGACTCGACCTTGAAGGTGACCGCGTAACCCTGGCCGACGTCGACCACACCGGCGTTCTCGCCGATGCCGACGAGCATCGCGTCGGTCTCCGGCTTCTTCTCGCCGAACTGCTTCAGGTGGACCTTGGAGCTCTTGTACGAACAGTGCTCGGACCACATGACCGAGTACATGGCGAGTTCCGCGCCGGTCGGACGGCGGCCGAGAATCTCCCGGATCCGCGCGTACTCGTCCTTCTTGAGGCCGAGTTCGGCCCAGGGCTGGCCGGCGTCCGGGGTCTGCTCGGCGTTCTTGACGGTGTCGAGGCTCATCAGGCGTTCACCAGCTGCTTCAGGACGGAAGTGAAGAAGCCCAGGCCCTCGGTGGTGGGACCGGTGAGCGGCTCCACGGCGTGCTCGGGGTGCGGCATCAGGCCGACGACATTGCCGGCGGCGTTGGTGATGCCCGCGATGTCGCGGTACGAACCGTTGGGGTTGACGTCCAGGTAACGGGCGACCACACGGCCCTCCGCCTCCAGTTCGTCGAGGACGCGCTCGTCGGCGACGAAGCGGCCCTCACCGTTCTTCAGCGGCACGACGATTTCCTGGCCGACCGCGTAATCCCGGGTCCAGGCAGTGCCGTTGTTCTCGATCCGCAGCTTCTGGTCGCGGCAGATGAAGTGCAGCGAGTCGTTGCGGGTGAGGGCGCCCGGCAGCAGGTGCGATTCACAGAGCACCTGGAAGCCGTTGCAGATACCGAGAACCGGCATTCCCAGCTTCGCCTGCTCGATGACGGTGTCCATCACCGGCGAGAAGCGGGAGATGGCGCCGCAGCGCAGATAGTCGCCGTAACTGAATCCGCCCGGCAGGACGACCGCGTCGACCTGGTGGAGATCCTTGTCACGGTGCCAGAGGGCGACCGGCTCGGCGCCGGCCAGGCGGACCGCACGACGGGCGTCGCGATCGTCGAGCGAGCCGGGGAAAGTGACGACGCCGACGCGGGTGGTCACTTCGCCTCCTCCTCGACGCGGACGGTGAAGTCCTCGATCACGGTGTTGGCGAGAAAGGTCTCGGCGGCTTCGCGGATACGGGCGAGCACGGCGTCGTCGACCGGGCCCTCCAGCTCCAGCTCGAAGCGCTTGCCCTGGCGGACGTCGGCGATCCCGGTGAATCCGAGACGGGGCAGCGCACGCTGCACCGCCTGTCCCTGGGGGTCGAGGATCTCCGGCTTGAGCATGACGTCGACTACGACGCGTGCCACTGGCACTCCCGGTGGTGTCTTCGTGAGGCGGGGGAACTCCAGACTACCGGGGGTTTCGGGCGGGATTGCTGGCCGGGCGGCGCGACGCGCGTAGACCCGAGACCCTTACGTCACAAGGGCTCCGGACGCCGGGCGCCCCCCGCACACCGTCCCATTTCGCCGGATTCCCGGACCCCAGCGAGAACACCCGAAGAGCACCCGAATACCGCCACTCCGGGACAGATCCCCCAACCGCGTGCCCGGGTATCCGACGCGGCGGCGAAGACACGTGAATATCCGGAAAAGAAAGCCGGACTCTTCGATTTCTCCCCGCTTCGGGTGCAGAATAGGGCCACCTGCCGCGGCAAGTGCTGCGTATCCGGCATGCCATCGGGCCTGCCCGTATGCGCTTGCGCGAGGGGTGCACATCAGGCCCCGGAGCGCACCCGCGCCCGGTCGGCCGAATTGCCCGAGAGGATTGACACCCATGGCTCAGCGTGTAGTTGTCACGCTCTCCGACGACCTGGACGGCGGCGCAGCCGCGGAAACCGTCCACTTCGGCGTCGACGGGAAGTCGTACGAGATCGATTTGTCCGTGGACAACGCGGAAAAGCTGCGGGAGGCCCTCGCTCCGTTCGTCGCGGCCGGCCGCCGCCAGAGCCGCACCGGGAAGTCCTTCCGGCGCACCGCGCTCACCCCGGACCCCGCCGCCGTGCGCGCCTGGGCCCAGTCCCGCGGCATGGAGCTGCCCGCCCGTGGCCGCATCCCCAAGCACGTCTACGAGGCGTTCGCCGAGGCGAACTGACCACCGCGGTACCCGGTCGTCCCGCCCAAACCCAAAGGGTGGGGCGACCACCCCGACGGATGCTGTAGAGTATTCCTCGTCGCCGCAACGGAGAGATCCGAAGAGGCGGAAGGTGCCCCACCAGGTACCGTGCGGACGTGGCTCAGTTGGTAGAGCATCACCTTGCCAAGGTGAGGGTCGCGAGTTCGAATCTCGTCGTCCGCTCGCAGTGCGCGAGCACAGCACAACTTCATATCTTTATCCTGCGGACGTGGCTCAGTTGGTAGAGCATCACCTTGCCAAGGTGAGGGTCGCGAGTTCGAATCTCGTCGTCCGCTCCATGACGAAGGGTCCTCTCGGTCGAGAGGGCCCTTCGGCGTTTTCCGGCATTCGCCGGCGCCCGCCCGCAGTACCCGGGCCCACCGACCGGTGACATATGTCATGGCCGACCCGTGGATCCGCACCCCGTTCCCGTGAAGCCGCGCACTGTCCGCGGTGCCCCGGCGACGGGAGGCTTGGGACATGGAAACCAGCCAGCCCCTCCACGGCGACCACGTGATCGAGGTCACCGACCTGCACCGTCACTACGGCACCGGCACCACCCGCTACCACGCGGTCCGCGGCGTCGACCTGACCGTCGGCCGCGGCGAGCTGTTCGCCCTGCTGGGCACCAACGGGGCCGGCAAGACCTCCACCATGGAGCTGATCGAGGGCCTCACCGCCCCGAGCGAGGGACGGGTCCGCGTCCTCGGCCACGACCCGTACGGCGAGCGCAGCGCCGTCCGGCCGCGCATCGGCATCATGCTCCAGGAGGGCGGTTTCCCCGGCGAGCTCACCGTCGCCGAGACCGGCCGTGCGTGGGCCGGGATGACCAGCAACGCCCGTCCGCTCGACGAGGCACTGGGCCTGGTCGACCTCACCCACCGCCGCAACGTCCGGGTCAAGCAGCTCTCCGGCGGCGAGCGCCGCCGGCTCGACCTGGCGATGGCCCTGCTCGGCCGGCCCGAGGTGCTCTTCCTGGACGAGCCGAGCACCGGCCTCGACCCGGAGGCCCGCGTCGCCGTCTGGCGGCTGGTCCGCGAGCTGCGCGCCCAGGGCACCACGGTGCTGCTCACCACGCACTACCTGGAGGAGGCCGAGGAGCTCGCCGACCGGCTGGCCATCATGCACGGCGGCCAGGTCGTCACCACCGGCACGGTGGCCGAGGTGATCGCCGGTCGGCCGTCCCGGATCTCCTTCGAGCTCCCCGAGTTCACCGGCACCTCGCTGCCGCCGCTGGCCGGCGCCACGGTGACCGCCGACGGCCGGAAGATCACCGTCCAGACCCCGCGGCTCCAGGCCACCCTCACCGACCTGCTCGGCTGGGCCGCCCACCACGGCGTCGAACTCGGCGCGCTCGACGCCCGCAGCGCCTCCCTGGAGGAGGCCTTCCTGGCCATCGCCTCCGAGGCCGCCGACCGGCCCCCGGCCGAGACCCCCGCCGCTCCCACCGCCCGCCGCCGCCTGATCGGACTCGCCCGATGACCACCGCCACCGCCTCCGCCACCACCGCCGGTCCCCGGAGCACCACCGCCCGTCGGCTGCTGGCCCTCGGCCGGGCCGAGGGCATCCTGCTGCTGCGCAACCGGACCGCCCTGTTCACCGCCCTGCTGCTGCCGCTGCTGCTCATCGGCGGGCTGAAGAGCGTGCTCGACCAGCAGGCCGAGACCACCCCCGGCCTCGACGTCGACTCCCTGCTGGTCAACGGCGCCGTCGGGATGGTGCTGGCCTTCGTCGTCTACTACAACCTGACCGCCGCCTACGTGGCCCGCCGCGGCGAGCTGGTGCTCAAGCGGCTGCGCACCGGCGAGGCCCGGGACATCGAGATCCTGGCCGGCACCGCCGTCCCCTCCGTGGCCCTGGCCCTGCTGATGTGCGCCGTGATCGGCATCGCGGGGGCCTCGGTCCTGAACCTGACCGCGCCGGTCAACCCGCTGCTGCTGATCGTCGGCCTGGTCATGGCCGTCGGCACCCTGATGGCCCTGGCCGCCGTCTCCAGCGCCTTCACCAGGACCGTCGAGAGCGCCGGCATCACCACCATGCCGGTCCTGCTGATCTCCCAGTTCGGCTCCGGCCTGTTCTACCCGCTGGAGGTCATGCCGGACCGGCTCGCCGACTTCTGCCGCCTGCTGCCCACCACCCCGGCGTTCCAGCTGATCCGGGTCGGCTGGTTCGGCACCGACGGCTCGGCCGACGCCACCGGCTTCGCCGGCACCTGGTCCACCGCCGCGCCGCACCTGGTCACCGGCGCCGTCTGGCTGGCCCTCGCGGCCTGGGGCGCCGTCCGGTACTTCCGCTGGGAGCCGCGCCGCTGAACGGCCCGGACCGGGAACCGGTGGCCCGCACCCCGCTGCACCTCTGATAGGAAGGCAGCAGCACGATCATGGCCGGACGGGGAGCGGAGCAGATGGGTGTCGTGAATCCGGTGCGCAGGTGGCGAGGCTTCAGCAAGCCCCAGCGCTCCGAGCTCTACCTCCGCTGGTCGCTCTACCTGATGGCGCTCGCCCCGCTGCCGGCCGCCCTGCTGAGCAGCACCTCCGCCCCGGAGACCCGGCACTACCCGGCCTCCGTCCGGGTCAGCCTGGTCGTGGGCCTCGCCCTGGTCCTGGTCACCCTGCGCGCCTACCGCACCTCGCTGGACCACTACCTGAAGCGGCCCGCGGACCACCCCCGCTGGCTCCTGATCACCGGAGCCGTCGCGGTGGCCGGCTCCTGGGCGGTCATGCTGATCGGCCCCCGGACCGGCGACGGCCCGGACGGCGCGCCGTTCACCGCCTCGATCGTGATCGCCATGCTCTTCTCCTCCTTCGGTCCGGCCGCCGTGGGGCTGGCACCGCGCACGGCGGCCCTCGCCGGACTCGGGGCGCTGCTGGCCGTCGCCCCCGCGATCGTGCTGGCCGGCGTGGACCTCGCGACCACCTGCGGGATGCTGGTGTTCACCGCGTCCGCCATGACCTTCATGGGCTGCAGCTGCCGCAGCTTCGCCTGGCTCCAGTCGGTGGTCTGGGAGCTGGACTCGGCCCGCGAGGCCCAGGCGCAGCTGGCCGTCGCCGAGGAGCGCCTGCGGTTCTCCCGCGACCTGCACGACGTGATGGGCCGCAACCTCACCACCATCGCGCTCAAGAGCGAGCTGGCCTTCCAACTGGCCCGGCGCGGCCGGCCGGAGGCCGCCGACCAGATGGCCGAGGTGCAGCGGATCGCCCAGGAGTCCCAGCGCGAGGTCCGGGACGTGATCCGCGGCTACCGCACGGCGGACCTGCACGCGGAGGCGATCGGCGCCCGCGCGGTGCTCCGCTCGGCCGACGTGGCCTGCGAGATCGACCTCGGCGAGCACGCCCACGAGCTGCCGGCCCCGGTCCAGTCGGTGCTCGGCTGGGTGATCCGCGAGGCCACCACCAACGTGCTGCGGCACAGCGAGGCGGCCCGCTGCTCGATCCGGCTCCGCCGGGAGGACGACCGGGCGTTGCTGGAGCTGGAGAATGACGGGGTGCCGGCCGTCCCGCTGCCCTCCCAGGGCGGCGGAACCGGGCTGGGCGGCCTGCGCGAGCGGCTCGCCGTCCACGACGGCGAGCTGACCCTGCCGGTCGCCGCGCCGGGCAGCTTCCGGCTGCTCGCCAGCGTCCCGATCTGAACCGCTCCACCGGAAGGCACCCCGATGACCGACTCCGCGCCCGTCCGCGTCCTGCTCGCCGACGACGAGCACCTGATCCGGGGCGCGCTGGCCGCGCTGCTCGCGCTGGAGGAGGACATCGTGGTGGTCGCCCAGGCCGCCTCGGGCCCGGAGGCCCTGGCGATGGCCGAGGCGCACCGGCCGGACGTCGCGGTGCTGGACCTGCAGATGCCCGGGCTGGACGGCATCGAGGTGGCGACCCGGCTGCGCGCACTGCTGCCGGACTGCCGCTGCATGATCGTCACCGGCCACGGCCGGCCGGGCTACCTGAAGCGCGCGCTGGAGGTCGGGATCCGGGGCTTCCTGCCGAAGACCGTCTCGGCGGCCGACCTGGCCGGGATCATCCGCACCGTGCGGGCCGGCGGCCGGTACGTGGACCCGGAGCTGGCGGCGGACGCGATCGCCGCCGGGGAGACCCCGCTGACGCCGCGCGAGACGGACGTCCTGGAGCTGGCCGCCGACGGCACCTCGATCGCGGAGATCGCCGCGCGCGCGTCGCTCTCCCAGGGCACCGTCCGCAACTACCTCTCCTCGGCGGCCGCCAAGCTGGGCGCGGAGAACCGCCACGCGGCGGTGCGGATCGCCCGCGAGCACGGCTGGATCTGAGCCGGAACCGGCCCGCCCCGCCCTGCCCGCCCCGCCCTGCCCTGCCCGCGGACGCCGCCGGGTCCGCCCGGGCGGGCGGACCCGGACGGACCCGGACGGTGTCCTCAGACCCAGCTGAGGCCGGTCAGCCGCTCGTAGGCCTCGACGTACTTGGCGCTGACCCGCTCGACGACCTCGGCGGGCAGCTGCGGCGGCGGCTGCTCGCCCTTCCGGTCCCAGCCGGAGGCCGGGGAGGTCAGCCAGTCGCGGACGATCTGCTTGTCGAAGGAGGGCTGGGCGTGGCCCGGCTCCCACTGGTCGACCGGCCAGAACCGCGAGGAGTCCGGGGTGAGGACCTCGTCGCCGATCACCAGCTCGCCGTCCAGCAGGCCGAACTCGAACTTGGTGTCGGCCAGGATGATGCCGCGGTCGCGCGCGATGTCCCGGGCCCGGGAGTAGACGGCCAGGGTGGTCTGCCGCAGCTGCACCGCCAGGTCCGCGCCGATCCGGCGGGCGGTCTCCTCGTACGGGACGTTCTCGTCGTGCTCGCCGACCTCGGCCTTGAGCGCCGGGGTGTAGATCGGGGCGGGCAGCTCGGAGCCGTCCTCCAGGCCCTCGGGCAGGGCGATGCCGCAGACGGTGCGGGAGTCGCGGTACTCCTCCAGGCCGGAGCCGGCCAGGTAGCCGCGGGCGACGCACTCGACCGGGATCATGTCGAGGCTGCGGCAGACCAGCGTGCGGCCCTTCCAGTCGGCGGGGGCGCCGGCCGGGACCTCGGTGGAGATCACGTGGTTGGGCACCAGGTCGGCGATCCGGTCGAACCACCACAGCGAGAGCTGGGTCAGGATGCGGCCCTTGTCCGGGATCTCGTTGGGCAGCACCCAGTCGTAGGCCGAGGTGCGGTCGCTGGCGACCATCACCAGCTCGCCGGACTCGGTCCGGTAGAGGTCGCGCACCTTGCCGGTGTGCAGGTGGACCAGGCCGGGCACCTGGACCGGCTCGGGCTTGGTGACAAATCCGCTCAAGGTCGTCTCAGTCCTCAGGGGTCGTTCGCGGGCGTGGGGCGCGAAAGGGGAGGTCACTGGGGTCGAGTCTGTCATGGCTCCCACCCGGACCCCGGAGGGGTCGGCCGCTCAGCCGTTCTTGCAGAGGTGGTCGAGCAGGTTGGCGGTGGCCCGCTGGATCCGCTCGTCGGTGAGGCCCGGGCGGTCCAGCGCGGGCGACCAGGCGAAGGTCCCGGAGGCGAAGACGTACGCGCCGCTGGGCGCCCGGTAGAGCGAGGTCTCCTGGTAGCGGGTGCGGCCGGCCAGGTCCCGGTACGGGGAGTGCGAGAGCAGCACCCGGTCGGTGTGGGCGGGCAGCGCGACCTTCGGGTAGTACCGGTCGGCCTCGCCGGCCACCAGACCGGGCAGCTCGTCGCCCTCCTGGACGCCGGTGCCCTCCCAGAGCCAGTGGCCGGTGTGCCGGGCGACCATCGGGACGGGCGCGGCGACCCGGCCGGAGTACTGCAGGCCGAGCAGGTGCTGCTCGGGTTCGCCGGCGTCGCGCCAGAGCGCGCTGGCGGCGCCGGGGGCACCGGTGGCGGGGCTGCCCGGCTGGACCTTCTGGCGCTTGCGGCAGTTGAGCAGCCGGTTGGGCTCGCCGGAGGGCGCGGCGCTCAGCTCGACCCGCCAGTACATGGTGTTGGCGGACAGGAAGACCAGCGAGGTGCCGCCGTCCCGGGCCCGTTCGGCGGCCCGGCGCATCGGCTCGGACCAGTACTCGTCGTGGCCGGGGAAGACCAGCGCCTTGTGCCGGGCGGGGTCGACCAGCCCCGCGTGCAGGTCGGTGGCGGTGGCGTAGGAGAGGTCGTAGCCGTACCGCTCGGCCCAGCGGATGAAGTCGTAGGCGTGGCCGACGTGCAGCGGCAGTCCGGCGGTTGCGTGCGGGCGGTCGAAGGAGACGGTGACGGCCGCCTCGGGCTCGCCGACCAGCCGGCCGCCGCCGTCCCAGGCGTGGTAGAGGCTGGCACCGCTGCGGCCGTCCTCGGGAAAGAGGTTGTACGCCTGCCAGGTCACGTCGGGGACCACCAGCAGCAGCTCGGCGGCGCGCGCCTGGTCCTCGAAGTCCCGGACGGTGAAGGGGATGTGGCTGCGGTGCAGCATGTCGGCGGTGGTCAGCACGGCGACGTAGGCACCGGGCCTCCAGTGGGCCGGGATCTGCAGCCGCCAGGTGTGCCACCAGTGGTGGCAGGAGACGGTCCTCCCGGCGACCAGCGGGGCGGGCTGGACCATGCCGGCGATCAGCGGGCTGGACGTCATGTGGTGGGCGCCGTCGCCGGCGTAGTGGCCGATCCGGTAGACGTCGACGGTGAACTCGCGCGGCGGGTTGACGGTGACCCGGAAGTCCACGGAGCCGCCGGGGCGGACCACGCCGGCCGAGGCGAAGCCCTTGATCTGCTGCTCCTCGTCGTTGGAGCTGAGCGGGGTGCCGACCGGCGGCTTGCCCCGGAGGCCGGCGGATAGCCGCCGCTGTCCGGGGGCGTCCACCGAGACGTACCAGGGGACGGCGCCCTCGGCGCCCGCGAGGTACTGGTCCGGGCTGCGCAGCCAGGGCAACGGGCCCTGGCCGAAGGGATCGGAGACGCTGTGCGCGTGCGTCCCGGACTCCCAGCGGCGGTTGAGTTCGGTCCCCACGCGCGCCCCTCCCAGGTGCACCTACGCGGTTGGCATGTGCCTCCCGGATGTGCGTGCGGTCTAATACACCACACAGTGCTGGCGCTGCGTCACCCTACGGTAGCAACTAGTGGTGACGAATCTCCCGGCCCGGGCCCCGGAGGGCCTCCGGCCTGCGAAGACCCGGGGCGGCCGGCCGTTCCGGGGGCGCACATTCCGGGAGCACGCGCCCCCGGGTGCCGGTCGTCAGAGCCGGACGGGCTTCTCCAGCCGGACGCCGGCGGCGTCCAGCCAGGCTCGCAGCGGGCCGTCCTGGCCCTGCTCGACGGCCTGCGCGACCGGCTCGGCGAGGTCGGTGCGGCGGACCCCGCCGAGCTGCAGGACCGGGCCGTCCAGCCAGTCCAGGCCGGGAACGGCCCCGGCGGTGTCCACGGAGGCGCAGCAGACCATCGCCGTGACGTGGTCGACCAGCACGTCCCGCCCGGAGCGGACCGGTTCGAGCAGCGGCGCGGGTGCGGTGGTACGGGCCAGCTGGGCGGTGAGCGCGGCGGCCAGCCGCTCGCCGTCGCCCTCCGCGAGCCGGACCAGCAGGCGGGTCAGCGTCGGGGCGCCGGGGCGGGCCTGCGGGGCGAGCCGGTCCAGCGCGGACTGCAGCTCCGCGGCCCGGGCGCGCCAGCCGGCGTCCACCACCTCGACCGGGTAGTCGGCCCACTCCAGCTCGCGCCAGGCGCCGGAGGCGGGCCGGCCGAAGAACAGCTCGGCGGCGAGCCGGGAGACCGCCGCGTCCACCACGCCGGGCTCCTCCAGGAGGTCGCAGGCGGGGCGGTCGCCGAGCCGGCTGCTGTAGCCGTCGGCCAGCCGGTCGCGCCGGGACAGCTCGGTCAGTGCGGCGACCACACCCGCGTTCAGGTGCGCGGGGTGGCGGCCCAGCCGCCAGGCGGGCAGCGCGACCCGGGTGAGCAGCCGGTCCCAGCCCGCGTAGGCGAGGCCGACCTGCTCCTGGGCGGCGATCCGCAGGCCGTAGTCGACTTCGCGGGCCTGCTCGGACGCCCAGCCGGCGACGGCGCGCTCCAGTTCGGCGGCGTGCCCGCGACAGGCGCCGAGCAGCCGTCGGGTGATCCGGTCGGTGAGCCCGGCCGGGCCCCGGCGGGCGGGCCGCGGGCCTTCGGGCGGGGCGCAGACCAGACCGGAGGCCGGGGCGGCGTCCAGGCTGGCGTCCAGGGCGCGCAGGAAGCGGCGTGCCGCGGCGATCTCCGGGTCGGCGGCGGCCGCGGTGCCGGCCACCACCGGGGCGAGGAGGGCGCGCAGCTCGCCGGCCCGCATCCACCAGAGGAACGGCGAACCGATCACCAGGACCGGCGCGGGCTGCTCGTGGTCGGCCCGGCGGGACCGGCGGGCCGGGCGGGGCGGCGGGACGTCCTCCAGCCAGCTGTCGCAGTCCGGGGTGAGCGCGATGGCGGAGGGCGCGGGGACCTCCAGGCGGTCGGCCAGCTCGTCGATCAGCCGGTACAGCTCGGGGGCCTGTCCCCGGGCGATCGGGACGGCCGGGGTCTGCGGCGGCACGGCCCGGCGGTACGTCCGGGCGGCCAGCCCGGCCACCAGCAGGGTGAGCGCGGCGACCGCGCAGAGCACCCAGCGGGCGGCGTCCCAGCCGGCGGCGTCCGGGGAACCGGGGGCGCCGAGCCGGCCGGTGAACCGGCCTGCGAGCAGCACCGCCGCAGCGGCGGCGGGCAGCGCGGCGGCGGCCAGGGCGAGACCCCGGATCCGCAGGACCGCCTGGGCATGAGCGCGCGCGGTGTCGACAACGGCCATACGGTGCGGCACCCCCTTCGGAGCCCTCGGGCACCCGGTGACGGGGGTCCGAGCCGACTCGAACGATCAGTTCCGACCGGGGGACGGTGACGTCCGGTCCCCGGTAGTGCATGCTGCGTGGCGCTTCTGACATTCTCGACGCCCGTGTCCGGGTGGGTGTTCCGGATCGCCCCGGTTTCCACTCGTCCCGGTGACGCCGTCCGAATTCCGGACGACCGCACCCGGGCGCCGTACGAAGCGGCCCGGGCGTCCGACCCGGCCGGACGCCGTCCAGCATCCCCCCGCAGGACCGCCGCTACCCGGCGGCGGCCGGGAACGGCGCGGCCCGGGGCGCTGCGATCCAGCGCACCATAAGGCCGGGCGCCCGGCTGCGTCAGCCGGATGCGGCCGCTGTCACTCGATGGGCTGGATTCCGGCCGCCGAACGGTGCGGCGGCCCCGGATCCGCTCCGGCCCCTCCCGCCCCCGAAACGCCGGTCCGCGCTGCGGCCATGGGGGTTGTCCCGCCGCCCCGCCGGCCCAGCCGTCCCGCTCCGCCGGCCGACGGGCCGGGGACGTCGGGCCCGGGTCGGCGGGCGGGGCGGCCGGCCGGGAACGGCCCGGGCCCCCGGCGATCGCTCGCCGGGGGCCCGGGGGTGCCTGAGGGGGGAGCCGTCAGCCCGCCGCCTTCAGCGCGATGTCGGTCCGGTGCTGGCCGCCCTTGAGGGAGATCCGGTCGAGCGCCCGGTACGCCCGGTCCCGCGCCTCGGCGAGGCCGGTCCCGGTGGCGGTGACCGACAGGACCCGGCCGCCGGCGCTGAGCACCCGGCCGTCCTCGTCCAGCTTCGTCCCCGCGTGCAGCACGTACGCGGTGCCGTCGGCGGCCTCCGCCTCGGCCAGACCCTCGATCGGGTCACCGGTGCGCGGCGCCGCCGGGTAGCCCTCGGAGGCGATCACCACGGTGACCGCGGCGCCCTCGTCCCAGCGCAGCGGCTCCAGCTGGTCGAGCGTGCCGGTGGCCGAGGCGTGCAGGACGCCCGCCAGCGGGGTCCGCAGCCGGGCCAGCACGACCTGGGTCTCCGGGTCGCCGAAGCGGGCGTTGAACTCGATCACCCGGGTGCCGCGCGAGGTCAGCGCCAGGCCGGCGTAGAGCAGGCCGGAGAACGGGGTGCCCCGGCGGTGCAGCTCGTCCACGGTCGGCTGCAGGACGGTCTCCAAGACCTCCTCCACCAGGCCCTCGGGGGCCCACGGCAGCGGCGAGTAGGCGCCCATGCCGCCGGTGTTCGGGCCCTCGTCGCCGTCCAGCGCGCGCTTGAAGTCCTGGGCCGGCTGGAGCGGGAGCACGGTGGTGCCGTCGGTGATCGCGAAGAGCGAGACCTCGGGGCCGTCCAGGTACTCCTCGATGACCACCCGATCGCAGGCGGTGGCGTGGGCCAGCGCCGCCTCGCGGTCGGCGGTGACCACGACGCCCTTGCCGGCGGCCAGGCCGTCGTCCTTGACCACGTAGGGCGGGCCGAAGGCGTCCAGCGCCTCGGCCGCCTCCTCGGCGGTGGTGCAGACGTAGGAGCGGGCGGTGGGCACGCCGGCGCCGGCCATCACGTCCTTGGCGAAGGCCTTGGACCCCTCCAGCAGGGCGGCCTCCCCGGACGGGCCGAAGACGGGGATGCCGGCCGCGCGCACGGCGTCGGAGACGCCCGCGACCAGCGGGGCCTCCGGGCCGACCACGACCAGGTCGGAGCCGAGCTGCCGGGCGAGCGCCGCGACCTGCGCGCCGTCCAGCTGGTCGACCGGGTGGACCGTCGCCACCTGCGCGATCCCGGCGTTGCCCGGGGCACAGTGCAGCTCGGTCACGGCGGGATCTTGGGACAGAGAGCGGCACAGGGCGTGTTCGCGGGCGCCGCCGCCGATGACGAGGACCTTCACGCTGCGCAAGGGTAGCCGGTGGCCGGTTCGGGCCGCTCTCCGGTCCCGTCGGAAGCCACGAACGGAGGGCTCCGGTACACGCACGGCCCCGGAGGATCGTCCGATCCCGGCGCCGGACGGTAGGCGCGCAGTGCCCGGGTCAGGACAGCGGGTCACCGGGGCCTCGCTCGGACGGGTGAAATCTCGCCGACCGCCGCAACCCTCCCACCTCGGGATCCGGTGGTCGAATCCGATAACGATCATTGGCGAAGCGGCCACACGGTCAGCCATTTGGCGGTAAGAAGTGCTGTTGGACCACTACCGGCCGCAGCCGGTACCGCCGCCCCGGGGCATCCGCGTCCGCCCCGGACCCGGCACGTGTCCGACGGTTCGACCGGTGTTTCACGGGCCGTCAGGCCGATGTCACGTCAGTCGGCGCACAGTCAGACCCAGCAGTCCGCCCGCCACAGGGAGCCCCACAGGTGAGCCAGCCGGAAATGCAGCCCGAGGAGAGTGCCTGGGGCAAGGAGATCGGCGAGGAGGACCCGCCGGCCGCGACCGTCGCGCGCCCTGCCTCCACCCGCCGCCGGTCCGATCTGAGCACCCGCCAGTTCCCCCTCGGGGACTGGGGCGAGCCCGCCGAGCGGCTGGAGGAGCTCTACCGCTGGTCGGAGGAGCGCGCCGTCGAGGCGATCGAGTGGTACCGGCGGGACCGGGTCTGGAAGCGCCGCTGGGCCCGGCTTCTGCGGTTCGGCACGGCCGGCTTCGCGATCGGCGGGGTGACCGCCCCGCTGGTCGACCTGACCGGGGCGGTGGCGAACGGCACCAGCTGGGGCTACGTCGGGCTGGCCCTCGCCGCCGCCTGCCACGGCGTGGACCGGGTGTTCGGCCTCACCTCCGGCTGGATGCGGGACGTCTCCACCGGGCAGGCGCTGCAACGCCGTCTGGAGGCCTTCCAGTTCGACTGGGCGTCGGAGTGCGTGCGGGAGGTGCTCGGTCCCACGGAGGGCACCGCGGGCGAGGCCGCCGAGCGGTGCCTCGGGGTGCTGCGGCGGTTCTGCGAGGACATCTCGGACATGGTCCGCACCGAGACCTCGGAGTGGATGCTGGAGTTCCGCGCCGGGATGACCCAGCTGCCCACCCAGGCCCCCGGGAGCTGGGGCGGTCGCACCGAGCCGGGCATCGGCGCCCAGGTGCGGGTGCTGCCGCCGCCGGGCACCCGGCCGACCATGCCGCGCCAGCGGCCGCCGGAGGGGCCGCTGCGCTAGCGGAGGCCGTACGGGCGGTTCCCGGGCGCCGCGCCGTGCGGCGCGTGAGCCCTGGGCGGCGTGAGGCGTGGGCAGCGCGGGCGGCGGGTGCCGAGCCGCCCCGTCAGGCGAAGACGATCATCGAGCCCTGGTGCAGGCTGCGGGTCGCCGCCGCGTACAGGCCCGCCCAGGCGTGCCGCTCCCGGGCGAACGGGTGCAGGTCGTCCAGCGGCGGGCCGAACGGCTGCTCCAGCCCGGTCGGGCCGAGCGGCCGGGTCGGGGCCGGCGGGTCGAACGGGTCGATGCCCAGCGCCGGGGCGACGGCCTGCAGCTCGCGCAGCAGCCCGTGGCTGGAGCCGAGCGGGCCGCCCGAGGCGAGCAGGGCCTCGTCCACCAGCGGAACGGCGAACTCGATCGGCACGTACGCGCCGGCGTGGTCGAAGTGCCAGACCAGGTGCGACTGCTCGGCGCTGCTCTCGAACATCTCCAGCAACTGCTCGTAGTCGCCGCCGAGCTCGTCGACCGGCGTGATGTCCAGACCGGTCAGTCCCAGCAGGTAGGCCCGGCGCAGGAAGTGCAGCGAGTCGTAGTCGAAGGCGGCTATCGGCTCGACCGCCCCGCTGAGACCCGGTACGTAGTGGTACACCGGCACCTCGGGCAGGCCGTACGAGGCCAGCACCTGGTTGTAGAGCGCGAGGTCGTCCCGGAAGGGATTGTCGGGGCTGTGGCTCAGCACGTCCACCAGCGGGACGAGCCAGAGGTCGCAGGCCATGGGACGGCTCTTCCTCTCCGGGCATCGGGGGCCGGCCGCGCGGGGCGGCGGACGGCGAACGGGCGGGTCGGCGCCCGGGGCAGTCGGTCCGAGGACCGGCCGGGGCGGACGACCGCCCACCCTACCGGCCCGGCGCGCGATGCGGATCGGGCCGCCCCTCCGGCAGTTGGCCGGGCTGCGGTTCGGGCAGCCGGCGGCCGAACCGCCCGTACGGGACGGAGCGGGGCTGCGGCACCAGACCGAGGCCCAGGCCCAGTTCACGGCCCAGTTCACGGCCCAGCTCGTGCTCCCGGCCGCGGGCGCCGGCCGGCCGGACCGGCCCGGGGTCCCGGCCCGCCCCGCCCGGTCCGAGTTCGGCGTCGGCGCGCGCCGCCCCGCCCGGGACGGCCCCGCCCGGGACCGCCGCGCCGTCGGACGGGCCCTCCACCGGCGCGGCGATCCCCGGAGCGTCCGGCACACCCGCTCCGGCACCGCCCGGCGGGGCGTCCCCGGCGGCCGTCGGGCCCGGGCCGGTGCCCGGCCGGGCGGTACCGCCCGGCGGGACGGCCGCCCGCTCCGGCACCGGCCGACCGGCCAGCAGCGCCAGCACCCCCACCGACTCCACCGACTGCCCGGACAGCTCGGCCAGCAGCCGGACGGTGAAGAGGTTGTACTCGCAGACGATCCGGTGGACGCCCGCGAGGTCCCGGGCCTCGATCGCGTCCACCAGCTCGACGTGGCTGTCCCAGCAGACCCCGGACAGCTCGGGCATCGCCCGCAGGTGCGGCGCGGCGAACATCCAGGACTGCACCCGCAGCCAGTCCAGGTAGTCGGCGATCCGGCGGTTGCCGAGCAGCCCGGCGACCTCCTGCCAGAACCGGCGGTCGCACCCCACCATCACGTCGAGGTTCCCGGCGCGGGCCGCCCGCACCGCCGCGTCCGCACGGCGGCGCAACGAGGGCAGCCGGCTCTCGTCCGTCGGTCCGGGACGCGCGGCCAGCTGCCGGAAGTAGCTGTCGGTGATCAGCACCCGGGACTCGAAGATCTCCAGGAAGTCCTCCCAGCCGAACTCGGGCACCGTGAAGCCCCGGTGGTGCTCGGCCCGGAGCAGCCCCTGCGCGGACAGGTCGACCAGCGCCTCCCTGGCCGGGGTCGCCGAGACCCCGTACAGCTCGGCGATCTCCTTGACGGTGAAGTTGCGACCGGCCGCCAGGCGGCCGGCCATCATCTCCTCGCGCAGCGCGCCGGCGATCTGTTCGCGCAGGCTGTTCCGGTGGATCACGGGGCGGGTGTCGCCTGGGCCGGTGCCGAACATGCGCGCGACCTCCTCGGCGGGCTGGACGGCCTGACGGGGACAGACCGGCGGTAGAACGGCTGGTAACACGACGAAGGCTCATCTTCTCAATAAGGACACCGACGTGTACAAGCCCCCCATACGCCCCGGGCGCGCCCCGCGCGCTCCTCCGCCGCCGCTACCTCTGCACGGGCGCCGGAATGCCCAGCAGACGGTCCCGGTGCACCGGGAACTCGGCCCGCGCCCTGGCCACCTCCGCCGGATCGAACTCCACGGTCAGCACCTCCTCCCCGGACCCCGCCTCGGCCAGCACCCGGCCCCACGGGTCCACCACGATGCTGTGGCCCGCCTGCTCCACCCCGCCGTGCGTGCCCGCCGTGTTGCAGGCCAGGACGTACGCCTGCTCCTCCACCGCGCGGGCCCGGTTCAGCAGCGTCCAGTGCTCCCGCCGCCGCTCCGGCCACGCCGCCGGAATCACCAGCAGCTGCGCACCCGCGTCCAGCAGGGCCCGGAACAGCTCCGGGAACCGCAGGTCGTAGCAGGTCGCCAGGCCCAGCGTGCCGACATCCGTCGTGGCCGTGACGATCTCCTGGCCGGCGCCCATCGCCACCGCCTCCCCGCTGTCGAAACCGAAGCGGTGGATCTTGCGGTAGGTGTGCACCAGCTCGCCGTCCGGGGCGAAGAGCAGCGAGGTGTTGTAGATCGGCCCGTCCGGATCGCGCTCGACGATCGAACCGGCGTGCAGCCAGACACCGGCCGCCTTCGCGGCCGCCGCCATCGCGTCCGAGGTCGGCCCGTCCAGGGCCTCCGCGCCGTCCGACCAGAGGTCGTGGGCGAAACCGCCGAGCGGCCACAGCTCCGGCAGGACGACCAGATCGGCCCCCTGTTGCGCCCGGACCAGCGCGGCCGCGCGGGCCCGCCGCTCGGCGGGCGGCTCGGCGTCGGATACCCCGAGTTGGATCAATGAAGCGCGCACAGTACCACCGTCCACGGCAAGAGTCCTACGATCGTCACCCGAAAGCGCTGCCCTGCTATCACCCGGCAGCGTAACGTGCGGTTAGCGTGTGTGCCCGGAAGCCGGACCTTTCCCGGCCGACCCCGAACCCGGGGCACGCGTGGCAAGGCAGCTGACGGAGGGCCGGAGATTCCCGTGACGGACAACCAGACCGTGCAGGCTTACACCGAGGCGTGGACGCAGGCCATCGAGGCGATATCCGAGCTGGTGACGCCACTGCCGGAGAACTCCTGGAACCGGGCCACCGAATGCCCCGGCTGGTCCGTCCGGGACGTCGTCTCGCACGTCATCGCCGTCGAGTCCGAACTGCTCGGTGACCCCCGCCCGATCCACTCGCTGCCCCGCGACCTCCGCCACGTCGCCAGCGACTACGCCCGCTACATCGAGCTGCCGGTCGACAAGCGCCGCTGCCACACCGCGCTGGAGATGACCAGCGAGCTGGAGTACACGATCATCCGCCGCTCCCGCGCGCTGCGGAACGCCAAGCAGACCCCCACCGAACCGGTCCGCCGGCCGGGCGGCCCGCACGGCCGCGACGTGCCGTACCACGAGCTGCTGCGCCTGCGGGCCTTCGACGTGTGGGTGCACCAGCAGGACCTCCGCCGCGCCCTCGGGCTGCCCGGCGACCTCGACTCCCCGGCCGCGCTGATCGCCCGCGACGTCCTGCTGGAGGCGCTGCCGAAGGCGGTCGCCCACCAGGCCGGCGCCCCGGCCGGCACCGCCCTGGTCGTCGACGTCACCGGACGCGTCGAGTTCCTGCGCACCGTCCGGGTCGACTCCGCCGGCCGCGGCACCGTCGACGAGTCCATCAGCCTCGCGCCCGACGTGCAGCTCACCCTCGACTGGGAGACCTACGTCCGCCTCGCCTGCGGCCGGGGCCGCCCCGGCCCGGTCGCCGTCGAGGGCGACAAGGAGCTCGCCGACCGCGTCCTCACCAACTTCGCCGTCACCCCGTAGCCCTCCGTGCGGCCCGGTAGGCGTCAGAAATTCTGAGGGCTACGAGGTTTCCGCAGGTGAGAGACCCTACGGCGTCGCCGGTGCCAGCTTCCGGCGGAGCCGGAGGATCATCAGCGTGCCCACCGCGAGGGGGACGTACTGCCAGCAGAACGCCCAGCGGAAGGCGGTCGCGGAGTAGGTGTCGGCGCCGGCGGGGCTGAGGGTGTCGAGCAGGACGCCGATGCCGAGGAGCGTGATCATCGTGCCGATGAAGCCGCCCATGTTGACGATGCCGGAGGCCGTCCCGAGGCGTTCGACGGGGTTGCGGGCGCGGGCGTAGTCGAGGCCGACCAGGGAGGCCGGGCCGTTGCTGCCCATCACCAGGATGACCGCGACCAGCAGCCAGAGCGGCGGGTGGCCGCCGGGCCAGGCCAGGACGGCGGCCCAGAGCGCGGCGGTGGCGCCGATGGCGGTGAACACGATCGGCATCCGGGCGCGGGCGGTGCGGGAGAGCAGCCGGCCGAAGAGGAAGCCGAAGCTCATGTTGGCGAGCACCAGCAGGGTGAGCAGCCCGCCGGCCTCGGTGCGGGACATGCCCTGCGCCTCGACCAGGTAGGGCAGGCCCCAGAGCAGGCCGAAGGCGTTGCCGGGGAACTGGGTGGTGAAGTGCACCCAGAGCCCGAGCCGGGTGCCCGGCTCCCGCCAGGCCTCCCGCACCTGCCCCCCGACGCCGGGCCGGGACCCGGACAGCCCGCCGGGCCCGGCGGGCCCGACAGCTACGGTGCCCGGCGCCTCCCGGAGGAACAGCGCGACCAGGGCGAACACCCCGATGCCGAGCAGGGCGATGGCGGTGAAGGTGGGCGTCCAGCCCTCGCTGTGCAGGGCCTGGGCGAGGACCACGGTGGTGACGAGGTTGCCGCCCATCCCGGCGAGGCCGGTCAGCTGCGCGACGAACGGGTTCCTGGCCGCCGGGAACCAGCGGGCGGCGATCCGCAGCACGCTGATGAAGGTCATGGCGTCGCCGCAGCCCAGCACCGCCCGGGAGGCGAGCGCGGGGGCGAACGCGTCGGAGAAGGCGAAGGCGAGCTGCCCGGTGCTGAGCAGCAGGATGCCGAGCAGCAGGACCCGGCGCGGTCCGAACCGGTCGACCAGCAGCCCGACGGGTATCTGCATGGCCGCGTAGACCAGGACCTGGAGGATCGAGAACGTGGAGAGCGCGGAGGCGCCGATGCCGAAGCGGTCGGCGGCGTCGAGTCCGGCCACGCCGAGGCTGGTGCGGTGGATGACGGCGAGGACGTAGACGCTGACGCCGATGGACCAGGCCAGCCAGGCGGCCCGCCCGCCCGGCGGGTGGGCCACGACCGGGGGCGCGGACACCGCGGCGGTGGCACCGGGAGCGACGGCCGGCAGGGGGCGGGCTGGACGGGCTGGCTCCACGGTCATAGTGCGCCCAGCGTAGTCATCCCATCATTGGACGCCCAGACCGGGGTGACCGAGGACGGACACCGGCCGTCCCGATCCGGCCACTCCCGGTCCTGCCCGCCCTGCCCCTGCCCCTCGCCCCCTTTCCGCCCGTCCCGCGCCCCCTACCCCACCACCGTCCAGGAGACCGACCGCGTCATGTACCGGTCCCGGAAGGCCTCGTCGCGGACCCAGTCGGTGGTGTCCCGGACCGTGGCGGTGACGGTGGCGCTGTGCCCGGGCGCGAGCCCCAGCAGCGCGGTGTCGAGCCAGCTGCGGTCCGCCGCCTGCGGCTCCACCGGGACGCCGTCCACCGTCCAGTCGACCCGCAGCTGCCGGGCGCCGGCCAGCGGCAGCGGCCGGGCCTCCAGCCGGGGCCGGCCGGTGACCTCACCGGGGGGCGGGACCGGGGTGTCGGTCGGCCGGACCCGCCGGTAGATCTCCTCGATGATCGCCTCCCGCGACGGCAGGTTGTACGCGCCGCCGAGGGTTCGCATCACCGAGTCCGGGGTGGGCCGGTAGACGCCGTTGGCGCTGCGGTACGCCCCGATCGTCCCGGCGCCGTCCGGGGACTCCGCGCCGAGCCAGCGCCACCACTTGACCTGCTTGCGGCGCATCTCGTCGGCGTTCTCGACGGCGAGGTTGGGGTAGTCGGCGTCGTCCGGCGCGCTGTCGTACTCGTCGCCGAGGTCGCCGACGGTGTGCCCTATCTCGTGCTGGATGATCCGGCCCGCGTCCGGGCTGCCGCCGGCCAGGGTGGTCACCCCGGTCCCGCCGGCACCGCCGTACTCCCCGGAGTTGGCGAGGGCGATCAGGTACTGCGGGCCGTCGCCCCGGCCGGCGAAGCGGGCCGTCTCGTCCTCGTCGGCGCAGAGCAGCCGGGCGGTGCCCTCGCACCAGAAGTGCATGCCGAGCGGGGTGGCCGCCTGGCGTCCGCGACTCTCGGTCTCGGCGATGCCCGAGACCGGGGACACCACCTCGACACGCCTTATGTTGAAGAACCCCTGGTAGCTGCGGAACGGCTCGATCTCCATCAGGGCGTGCCAGGCCCGGTCCGCCTGCTCGCGGAACAGCTCCTGCTCGGCCTCGGTGTACCCGTCGCCGAGCAGGACGAGGGTGATCCGGTTGGCCGGGTCGCCGGTCCGCCGTATGTCGACGGTCGGCGCGGTGCCGGCGACGCGCACGTCGGCCCGGAGCGCGGCGTGCGGCGGCACCGCCCGGTCGGCGGGGGCGCCGGGACCGATCACCCCGAACGGTGACGGGCCGGCCAGTTCGAGCGCGGCCGGGAGTACGGCGGTGGACACCAGCACGAGCGCGGCCAGACTCCGGACGAGCCGGCCAGGGTTGCCAGGCGGCATACGGGTGCGTCCTCGACGTTCCGGTCACCCGGTGTCGCCCGGGTGGTGGACGCGAAGACGTACCCGGCCCGGTGTGTCGGCCTCACCGGTCGGCGGAAATGTCACCGACCTGGCCGAACGACAGGCACCTCACCAGTCATACCTATGAGTCCTGTCAGGTGGATGATCACCCTGGGCCGTGACCTCAGCGGCCCCGGTCCCGCCGGGCCTCCAGCACCAGGTGGGTGACGAGGCCGAACAGCAGGCCCCAGAAGGCCGCGCCGATGCCGAACAGGCTCATCCCGGAGGCGGTCGCCAGGAAGGTCACCACCGCCGCGTCCCGGCCGCGCTCCTCGGCGACCGCCGCGGCCAGGCTGCCCTGCAGCGAGGCCAGCAGCGCCACCCCGGCGATCACCGCGATCAGTTCCTTCGGCAGTCCGGTGAACAGGCTCACCAGGACCCCTCCGAAACTGCCCACCACCAGGTAGAGCAGGCCCGCCGACATCCCGGCCACATAACGACGGCGCGGGTCGGGGTGGCTCTCCGGGCCGGCGCAGATGGCGGCGGTGATCGCGGCCAGGTTGACGCCGGGCGAGCCGAACGGCGCCAGCAGGACGGAGACCCCGCCCGTCGCTCCGATCAGCAGCCGGTCGTCCGGCCGGTAGCCGAAGGCCCGCATCACGCCGAGGCCGGGCGCGTTCTGCGAGGCCAGCGCGACGATCGTGAGGGGCAGCGCCAGACCCACCATGGCCGGCCCGGTGAACGCGGGCACGGTGAACACCGGCCGGGTCGGCCCGCCGGATCCGAGGTCCAGCGGCAGACCGACGGTGACGGCCGCCAGCACCCCGCCGACCAGCAACGCGGCCGGCACGGCGTACCGGGGGGCCGTCCGCCTGGCGAGCAGGAAGGCCGCGAAGCTGCCGAGCACCAGGACGGGCGCCCCCTTCACCGCGCCGAAGATCCCGGCGCCGAAGGAGAAGAGGATGCCCGCCAGCATCGCGTTGACGATCCCGGCCGGGACGGCGGCGATCAGCCGGCCGAACAGCCCGGTGACCCCGAACAGCGCCACCACCACCCCGCTCACCAGGAAGGCGCCGATCGCCTCCCGGTAGGGGTAGTCGCCGAGGCTGGTCACCAGCAGGGCGGCGCCGGGGGTGGACCAGGCGGTGATCACCGGCGTCCTGGTCCACCAGCTGAGCAGCAGGCAGGTCAGCCCGCTGCCGACCGCGACCGCCCAGATCCAGGAGGCGGTCTGCGCCTGGTCCAGCCGCCCGGCGGCGGCCGCCGCGAGCACCACGACCAGCGGACCGGAGAACGACACCACGATGCACACCAGTCCGGCCAGCAGCGCCGGGACGGAGGCGTCCCGCCGCAGCGAGCGGCGTTCCTCGGGGTGGTCGGTAGGACCCTCGGCCGCACGGGTTATCAGCTCCTCTGCCATCCCGGCAGTATCGCGGAGCAGCCCCCTCCGCGGGCGGTTCGAGGATTCCCGGAAAAACTTCCGAACCCACCTGCAACCCCCGGCGGGGACGGACGTCTATACGGATGAAGGCACGGAGAGCGAGACCGGCGAGGGCCGGGGGGCGCTACCGCTCGCGAGCAGCGGACGCCGGTCACCTTCACCTCACACACCCGCACCACCATGACCCTGGGGAGACACGTCATGAGCAAGTCCGTTATGCCCGCATTCGCGAAGAACATCCGCCCGCTCTCCGGCCGCCGCCTCGCCACCGTCGCCGCCACCGCCGTCCTCGTCGGCTCCGTCCAGCTCATGACCGCCGACACCTCCTGGGCCTGCGGGGACGACCGGATCGGCGGCCCGCACCCGGCCACCGGCACCGAGCACCACGCCCCCGGAACCCTGGTCTCCCCGGACGCCGCCCTCACCTCCGCCAAGTCCTCGGTCGTCGCGGACGGCGGCTGGAACGAGGTCTCCCTGAAGGTCACCAACAGGACCGGCACCGAGGCCCACGGGATGGAGCCCCAGTTCGCCATCTACACGCCGGGTGAGCGCGCGGCGGTGCGTTCGAAGGATGTCCGGATCCAGTTCCTGGACTACACCGGCGCGTGGAAGAACGTCCCGGCGACCGAAGGCTGCTACCGCATCATCGACGCCGGCGACGCCCAGCGCCAGAGGATGTCCGACAACACGTCGGTCACCTTCAAGTTCCGCTTCTCCCTCGCCCCGACCACCCCCGAGGACGTCACCACGATCAACCTGCTGGCCTCGGTCGGCCGCGCCGGCGCGGGCGCCCCGGGTGCGACCGACCTGAAGGCGGTCAAGGTGACGCGGCCCCAGGGCACGGGCGCCGCCCAGCCCACCGCGAAGCCCTCCGCCACGACCAAGCCCGCCGCCCCGAAGCCCGCCGCCAAGCCGACCGGCACCGCCAAGCCCGCTCCCGCCGAGCCGGTCGCCGCGCAGACTCCGGCCGCCTCCCCCGGCACCGCGGCCACCGAGGCCCCCGCGGCCACGCCCACCGCCGCACCGGCCACCACCGCGCCCGCCGGTACCCCGGAGCTCGCCCAGACCGGCGCCGGCACCCCGAACGGCCTCCTCGCCGCCCTCGCCGGCACCCTCGCCACCGCCGGCGCAGCCGTCCTGGTCGCCGTGCGCCGCCTGCGCGGCGCCCGCCACTGAACCAGGGCGGTAGCGGCCGACGCACGGGGTAGACGAAGGGCCCTGCCTCCGCACGGCGGTGCGGAGGCAGGGCCCTTTCGGCAGCCGGGGCTCAGCCCCAGGTGATCAGACGCTTCGGGTACTCCAGGATGCCCGCCACGTCGGCCAGCACCCGCGAGCCCAGCTCCCCGTCCACCAGGCGGTGGTCGAAGGAGAGCGCCAGTGTGGTCACCTGTCGCGGGACCACCTTGCCCTTGTGCACCCACGGCAGGTCCCGGACCGCGCCGAAGGCCAGGATCGCGGCCTCGCCCGGGTTGAGGATCGGGGTGCCGGTGTCGACGCCGAAGACGCCGACGTTGGTGATGGTGACCGTGCCGCCCTGCATGTCGTTCGGCGAGGTCTTGCCCTGGCGGGCGGTGTCGATCAGCTCCCCGAGCGACACCGCCAGGCCCCCGAGGGTCTTGCCGCCCGCGTCCTTGATGTTGGGGACGATCAGGCCGCGCGGGGTGGCCGCGGCGATGCCGAGGTTCACCTGACCCTTGATGACGATCTCCTGGGCCGCCTCGTCCCACTGGGCGTTGATCTCCGGGTGGCGCTTGATCGCGGTGAGCAGCGCCTTGGCGACCAGCAGCAGCGGGCTGACCCGGACGTCCCGGCCCAGCTCGCCGCTCTCCTTGAGCCGGCGGACGAACTTCATCGTGCGGGTGACGTCGACCTGGACGAACTCGGTGACGTGCGGGGCGGTGAAGGCCGAGGCCACCATCGCCTGCGCGATCGCCTTGCGGACGCCCTTGATCGGCACCCGGACGTCGCCCGCGGCCGGAACGGCCACCTGGGCGGCGACCGCCGGCTCGGCGGCCGGGGCCGGGGCCTCGACCGCGGCGGGCACCGGAGCGGTGGACGCTGCCGCGTGGGCGTGCAGGTCCTCGCGGGTGACGACGCCGTCGGGGCCGGTCGGGGTGACGGCCCGCAGGTCGATCCCGAGGTCCTTGGCGAGCTTGCGCACCGGCGGCTTGGCCAGCGGGCGGTCACCGGTGACGGCGGCGGGCGCCACCGCCGGTGCGGGCACCGCCGCGGGAGCGGGAGCCACGACGGGGGCCGGGGCCACGACCGGGGCCGGAACCGGAGCCACGACCGGGGCCGGGGCCACCGGGGCCGAGGTGGAGGCGGTCGCCACCACGGTCGTGCGGCGGGCCCGGCGCTGGGCGACACCGGTCCGCGGGCCGTAGCCGACCAGCACCTCGCGCCGCTCGGGCTCGACCTCGGCGGCCGGGGCCGGGGCCGGCGGAGCCGCCGGGGCCGCGACGGCGGGGGCGGGAGCCCCTGCCTCGCCGGCCACCGCGACCGAGATGATCACGGCGCCGACGTCGACCGTCGCGCCCTCCGGGAAGAACAGCTGCTCGACGACCCCGTTGAACGGGATCGGCAGCTCCACGGCGGCCTTGGCGGTCTCCACCTCGCAGACGATCTGGCCGTCCGTCACGGTGTCACCGGGCTTGACGTGCCAGCTGAGGATCTCGGCCTCGGTGAGGCCCTCGCCCACGTCGGGCATCTTGAACTCGCGGAGCGAGCGAACTTCGGTGGTCATCTTCGCTCCCCGCTCAGTAGGCGAACGCGCGGTCGACGGCGTCGAGCACGCGGTCCAGGTCGGGCAGGAACGCCTCCTCGACCCGGGACGGCGGATAGGGCGCGTGGTAGCCGCCGACCCGCAGGATCGGCGCCTCCAGGTGGTAGAAGCAGCGCTCGGTGAGGCGGGCGGCCAGCTCGGCGCCCATGCCCAGAAAGACCGGCGCCTCGTGCACCACGATGCCGCGGCCGGTGCGCTTGACCGACTCCTCCAGGGCGGCGAAGTCCACCGGGGAGAGCGAACGCAGGTCGACGACCTCCAGCCGGCGGCCGTCCTCCTCGGCGGCCGCGGCGGCCTCCAGGCAGACCTTGACCATCGGGCCGTAGGCGATCAGCGTGGCGTCGGTGCCGGGGCGGACGATCCGGGCGTCGTGCAGCCCCAGGTCGGCGGCGTCGCCGATCTCGCCCTTGTCCCAGTAGCGGCGCTTGGGCTCCAGGAAGATCACCGGGTCGTCCGACTCGATGGCCTGGCGCAGCATCCAGTGCGCGTCGTGCGCGTTGGAGGGGGCGACCACGCGCAGACCGGCGGTGTGCGCGAAGTAGGCCTCGTGCGACTCGCTGTGGTGCTCGACCGCGCCGATGCCGCCCGCGAACGGGATGCGGACGGTGACCGGCATCTTCACGTGACCGAGCGCGCGGGCGTGCATCTTCGCCAGCTGGGAGACGATCTGGTCGAAGGCCGGGTAGACGAAGCCGTCGAACTGGATCTCCACCACCGGGCGGTAGCCGCGCAGGGCCAGGCCGATCGCGGTGCCGACGATGCCGGACTCGGCGAGCGGCGTGTCGATCACCCGGTCCTCGCCGAAGTCCTTCTGCAGGCCGTCGGTGATCCGGAAGACGCCACCGAGCTTGCCGATGTCCTCGCCCATCAGGACGGTCTTCGGGTCGTTCTCCAGCGACTTCCGCAGCGCGTCGTTGAGCGCCTTGGCGATGCTGAGCTGACCGGCCATCAGAGGTTCTCCCCCGCCTCGAAGGAGGCCGCGTACTCGACGTACCCGGCCCGTTCCTCATCGACCAGCGTGTGCGGCTCGGCGTAGACGTGGTCGAAGATCAGGGTCGGGTCCGGGTCCGGCATGCCGCGCACGCCCTCGCGCACCCGCAGCCCCAGCTGCTCGCTCTCGGCGTCGATCGAGGCGAAGAACTCCTCGTCGGCCAGGCCCTCCTTCTCCAGGAGGACCTTGAGCCGGCTGATCGGGTCCTTGGCCTTCCAGGCCTCGGTCTCCTCGGCGAGCCGGTAGCGGGTGGGGTCGTCGGAGGTGGTGTGCGCACCCATCCGGTAGGTGAAGGCCTCGATCAGGACGGGGCCGTTGCCGCTGCGCGCGTGCTCCAGCGCCCAGCGGGTGACGGCCAGGCACGCCAGCACGTCGTTGCCGTCGACCCGGACGCCCGGGAAGCCGAAGCCGGAGGCGCGGCGGTACAGCGGGATCTTGGTCTGGGTGGTGGTGGGCTCGGAGATCGCCCACTGGTTGTTCTGGCAGAAGAACACCACGGGCGCGTTGTAGACCGAGGCGAAGGTGAAGGCCTCGTTGACGTCGCCCTGGCTGGAGGCACCGTCGCCG
The DNA here is from genome assembly GCF_040611255.1 of Kitasatospora sp. NPDC002965. NCBI lineage: Bacteria > Bacillati > Actinomycetota > Actinomycetes > Kitasatosporales > Streptomycetaceae > Kitasatospora > Kitasatospora sp. NPDC002965. The sequence continues at coordinate 34,195 of NZ_JBEXNT010000062.1, forward strand.
AAGTACGCGATGACCGCGTCGTCGGAGCCGTCCTTGGTGATGCCCATCGCGTAGCCGGTGGCGTGCAGGGTCTGCGCGCCGATCACGATGGTGTAGAGGTGGAAGTTCTTCTCGTTCGGGTCCCAGCCGCCGTGGTTCACGCCGCGGAACATGCCGAGCAGGTTCAGCGGGTCCACGTCACGGCACCAGGCGACACCGTGCTCGCGGTAGGTCGGGAAGGCGTAGTCGCCGGGGCGCAGCGCGCGCCCGGAGCCGACCTGGGCGGCCTCCTGGCCGAGCAGCGAGGCCCAGAGGCCCAGCTCCCCCTGTCGCTGCAGGGAGGTCGCCTCGGCGTCGAACCGGCGCACCAGCACCAGGTCACGGTAGAGGGCGCGAAGCTCGTCGGGCTCCACCGTGAGCGGGTAGTCCGGGTGCTCGACCCGCTCGCCTTCCGGGGTGAGCAGTTGCACGAGCTCCGGCTGGGCGTCCGTACCCGTGGCGCGGAGGGTGTCAGGGACGCCGGGGGCCGCCTTCTTGCGGGCCCTCGCCGTGCTTTTGACGGTCACGTTCACTCCTCGGTCTGTCCGGCCGCCCGGGGTCGCCGGTGACCGGTCCGGTCACCGCCTCGCGGGGCGCGCGTGGGTGTGCGCACCTACTGCGGGGCAGGTGGTGATCCTCTTCCGACGTCGCCCTCACGAGAACGTTACCCAGCGTCCGCCCCGGGCGCGTCTGCGCTAGGACGTCCTAGTTGTTGGATGCCGACAACTACGGGTGTGGCGCAGCTCTCAATTCGGTCGCCATCAGGACACCTGCGCACGTTATCCGGGCGGGAGCTCCCGCGTAAGGGGGTTACCGGCATCGCTTTCTCCCGCTCTGGCCGGATCGCGCCCCCGCCCTGGTGCGGGCGATAGGTCTTTCGTAGGGTGATATGGGAGGCTTTGCGCGTGACTGATATTGGACAAATCAGGGTATTCCTGCTCGACGACCACGAAGTGGTCCGGCGGGGAGTCCACGAACTCCTCTCGGTCGAGGACGACATCGAGGTGGTCGGCGAGGCCGGCACCGCCGCCGAGGCGCTCACCAGGATCCCGGCCGTCCACCCCGACGTCGCGGTGCTCGACGTCCGCCTGCCGGACGGCAACGGCGTCGAGGTCTGCCGGGAGATCCGCTCCCGGCTGCCGGAGATCAAGTGCCTGATGCTGACCTCCTTCTCCGACGACGAGGCGCTGTTCGACTCGATCATGGCGGGTGCCTCCGGTTACGTGCTGAAGGCGATCCGCGGCACCGACCTGATCACCGCCGTGCGGGACGTCGCCGCCGGGAAGTCGCTGCTCGACCCGGTGGCCACCAGCCGGGTGCTCGCCCGGCTGCGCGACGGCGGCGAGAAGGAGGACGAACGACTGTCCCAGCTCACCAAGCAGGAGCGCCGCATCCTCGACCTGATCGGCGAAGGGATGACCAATCGTCAGATCGGGAACGAGTTGCACCTCGCCGAAAAGACGGTGAAGAACTACGTCTCCAGTCTGCTCGCCAAGATGGGGATGGAGCGACGGACCCAGGCGGCCGCCTTCGTGGCACGGCACCAGGCGGACCACCAGCACTGACTCGCGAGCTGCACACATCTGACGCCCTGTCAAGGGCCCCCGCCGGGGGGCCCTAACCTCTGGCTGTGACTTTCAGCCAGACCCTTGCCTGTGCACCAGCCCGTCCCGACCTCACGGCCCCCCCGATAGGAACGCTCAGCCCGCCCGTCCCGCACGCCGCCCTCGCCGAGATCCTCCGCCGCTACCGGGTGGGCCGCCTGCTCACCGCCGAACCCGTCGCCGAAGGCCTGCTGAACCGGGGCTACCGCGTCACCACCGAAGCCGGCACCTACTTCCTGAAGTGCTACGTCGACGCCGCGACCGCCGGGCGCGAGGCCGTCGCCGGCCACCACCGCGCGATGGCCGCGCTCTCCGCCCTGGGGCTGCCCGTCGCTCCCCCGCTCGCCCTCGCCGAACGGACCGGCACCGTCGCCGCCTTCGGCGGCCGGCTGTTCGCCCTCTTCCCCTGGGTGGACGGCCGGCACCGGCACGGTACGGACCTCTCCCTGCCGCAGTGCGACGACCTCGGCACGCTGCTCGGCCGACTGCACGGCGCCCTCGACGACGTCTGCGCCCCCGTCGCCCAGCCCTCCGGCTACCGGAGCGCCGACGCGCGCGACAGCTCCGTACTCGCCCGTGAACTGCGCTCGCACGCCCGCGAGCACCGCCCGTTCGACGACCTGGACGCCCTGGTCGAACGGCGTCTCTCCGAGCGGCTGGAGCTGCTCGCCGACCACGCGCACCGGCGTCCCGCCCCGCAGACCGCCCCGCCCACCGGCTGGACCCACGGCGACTTCCACGGGCTCAACCTGCTGCACGACGGCAGCCGGATCTCGGCAGTCCTGGACTGGGACAAGCTCGGGCCCCAGCCGCGCGCCGAGGAGGCCGTGCGCGCGGCCACCCTGGTCTTCAACGACCGGGCCACGGGGGTGCTGGACCTCGTCCGCGTCCGGCACTACTCGCAGTCGTACCGGGCCACCGGGGCCGCCACCGCCGAACACCTGGCCGCCGCCGTGCACCGGGTCTGGTGGGAGCGGCTGAACGACTTCTGGATGCTCCAGTGGCGCTACCAGCGGGCCGACCACCGGGCCGACCCGCTCTACCCCGCCTCGGCGGGCCAGTTGGCGTGGTGGTGCCAGGAGTACGAGCAGGTCCTGGACGCCTTCGCCAACTGACCCCTCGGGTCAGCCCGCGGTCGCCGGCGGGGAGACCGGCGGCTTCGGCGAGGTGTTGCCCCCGGGCGGTGCCGTCGTCGCCGGCGGCGGCTGGGTCGCCGTCGACGTCGCCGGCGGCGCGGTCGTCGCACCGCCGCCCGCGGTGGTCGGGGCGGTGGTGGGCGGCGCGGTCGGCGTCCCGGTCGCCGGCGGAGCCGTCGTCGCGGGCTTGCTGCCGGTCGTGCTCGGGGTCGACGACATGGTGTGCTTGCCGCCCGAGGTGGCAGGCGGCTGGCTCTGGTTGCCGCCGTTGCCGCCGTTCCCGTTGCCGGTGTCGGTCGGCTGCTGCGGGCGCCGGGTGTTCTGGGTGGTCGGGGCCGTGGTCACGGCACCGCCCGTGGTGGGCGTGGTGGCCTCCGGCGCCGTCGACACCACACCGGGCGGCGGGGTGGTCGGCTGGATCTTCCCGCCGGAGCCTTCGTCGTTGCCACTGAGCGCCAGGGCGATCCCGGCGCCGGACGCGACGATCACCGCCACGATGCCGGCCACCCAGCGCCACGGCCCGCGGCCCCCCCGGTCGCGTCCGTGGCCGCCGCCGCCGGAGCCGTCGCCGCCGTCACCGCCGCCGTACGGTCCGCCGGCCGCCGGGTAGGGCGAGGACGGGGTGTGCGGGCCGCCCGGCACCTGGTACGGCAGCATCGCCGTCGGGTCCCCCGGGACGCCGGCCCCGAGCACCGCGGTCTCGTCCGCGCCGGGCATCGGCATGCCGCCGTAGCCCTGACCGGCCGCGGCCAGGCCGGAGGCCGCGGAACCGGCCGCCCAGGCACCCGTGCCGCCCTGCAGTTCGCGCAACGCGTGTTCGAGGTGGGCGCGGAACTCGTCGGCGTCCTGGAAGCGGTCGTCCGGGTTCTTCGCGAGCGAGCGCAGCACCAGCGGGTCGAGCGCCGCCGGTACGCGCGGGTTGGCCTGCGAGGGCGGCACCGGCATGTCCTGGACGTGCTGGTAGACCACCGAGAGCGGCGTGTCGCCGGTGAACGGCGGGCGCAGGGTCAGCAGCTCGTAGAGCATGCAGCCGGCCGCGTACAGGTCGGAGCGGTGGTCGACCGGCTTGCCGAGCGCCTGCTCGGGCGAGAGGTACTGCGGGGTGCCCATGACCATGCCGGTCTGGGTCATGGTGGAGGCGGTCCCGGTCAGCGCGCGGGCGATGCCGAAGTCCATCACCTTGACCGCGCCGGTGGTCGTGATGATGACGTTGGCCGGCTTGATGTCCCGGTGCACGATGCCGTGCCGGTGGCTGTAGGCGAGCGCCTCCAGCACCCCGGCGATGATCAGCAGCGCCTGGTCGACCGGCGGCTCCGACTCGTCCACCAGCAGCTCGCGGACGGTCCGGCCCTCGACCAGCTCCATCACGATGTACGGCGTCGACTCCTCGCCGACGTACTCCTCGCCGGTGTCGTACACCGCGACGATCGCGTGGTGGTTGAGCGCCGCGACGGCGTGCGCCTCCCGGGTGAAGCGGAGCCGGGCGATCTCGTCCTGGGCCAGCTCGCCGCGGAGCAGCTTGACCGCGACGGTCCGGCCGAGCCGGACGTCCTGGGCGGCGAGCACCTCGGCCATGCCGCCCCGGCCGAGCCGGTGGGTCAGCCGGTAACGGCCGTCGCCGACCGTGCCCAGCGGGGCGGCGGTGCCACGGCCCGGCGTCTGCGGGCCGCCGAACGGCGGGAGCGCGGTGGTTGCGGCGTCGCTACCGGTTCCGGGCGTCCTCGGGGCACCACCGGCCGAACCGGTCGCCCAGGCGCCCTCGTCGTCGTCCGGCTGCTGCGTCTGTGCCATCGCTCCTCGCCCCGGGCCTTCGCTCGGATCGCGGTGCCCTGTCGCCTCGTTTGCCCGAACGCTACCGCCTCCGGCCTGCCCCCGTGGCACGCCCGATCCGGACGGAATGCGTCAGAGCAGGCCATTCCGGTCGGCCGGACCGTCCAGGTGGAGCACGGTGGCCGTCCGCTCCGAGACCCGCGAGGTCGACCCGCCGGCGGTCTCGTTCTTGGCTCGGTTGACCACGATCGCAATGATGATGACGGCCAGCACGATCACGCCGACGATGATGCCGACGATCACCAGGGCCGTGGAGCAGCCACCGCTGTTCGACGCGGGGGCCGGCTGGAACGGCGCCGGCATCGGCTGCGGCGGCGGGGTGTGCGCCTGCGGGAAGTGCGGCGGCGGCGTCTGGAACGCCGGCGGCGGGGTCTGGTAGGCCTGCGGCTGCGGCGGCGGGGTGTGCGCCTGCTGCGGGAAGTGCGGCGGCGGGGTCTGGAACGCCGGCGGCGGGGTCTGGTAGGCCGGCGGCCGGTGGAACGGCTGCGGCGTCTGCGGCGTCTGCGGGGCCTGCGGGACGGACGGGACCGGCGGGGCGGCGTGCACCGAACGCGGACCGTCGGTGATCACCAGCGGGGAGCTGGCCGCCAGGGGGCTGCCGCCGCCCTTGGCCACCGCGATCAGCCGCTCGGCCTCGTCCCGCATCGCCGCCGCGCTCGCGAACCGGTGCGCCGGGTCCTTCCGCAGCGCCGTGGCGACGAACTCGTCGACCGCCGGGTCGAGCGCCCGGTTGAGCGTGGACGGCGCCGGCGGCTCCTCCTGGACGTGCTTGTAGGCGATCGAGAAGGCCGAGTCGCCGTCGAAGACCAGCTGGCCGGTGATCATCTCGAAGAGCATCACGCCGACCGAGTACAGGTCGGAGCGCGCGTCCACCGGCTTGCCCAGCGCCTGCTCGGGCGAGAGGTACTGCGGCGTGCCGACCACCATGCCGGTCTGGGTCATCGAGGTGACCCCGCTCTCCAGCGCGCGGGCGATGCCGAAGTCCATGACCTTGACGACGCCCTTGCGGTCGAACATGACGTTGCCGGGCTTGATGTCACGGTGCACCAGGCCCTGGTCGTGCGAGGCCTCCAGCGCGTTCAGCACGCCGACGGTGACCCGCAGCGCCTCCTCGACGGGCATCGCGCCGTGCTGGGCGACCGCCTCGTTGATCGCGTCCCGCAGGCCCTTGCCGTCGACCAGCTGCATCACGATGTACGGCGTGGTGGAGCCGTCGGGGGCCACGTCCTCGCCGGTGTCGTAGACCCGGACGATGTTCTCGTGCTCCAGACGGGCCACGGCCTGCGCCTCACGGCGGAACCGCTCCTTGAACGACGCGTCCCGGCCGAGCTCGGCGTGCATGCTCTTCAGCGCCACCGGCCGCTTCAGGACGTTGTCGTACGCGAGGTGCACGGAGGCCATGCCGCCCTCGCCCAGCACCCGCTGCAGCACGTACCGGCCGTTGCCCAGGGAGTAGCCCTCGACCTCCGCGTTGCCGTGCTCGCTCATGGTCCTCTGCTCCCCCTCGTCGCGGCAGTGCCGCCGCGACCGTGACGTTCGGTCTCGTCCGTGCGTGTCCGGGCCCGGCCCGACGGCCTGCCCGACCCCTGTCGCGGCGCTCGCCCGGCCTGCGACAGGGGCCCAGGGTATCGGCTCGCGGCGCCGGTGATCGGCTCAGGGCCGACACTGTGTCCGGTCCGCGACCCGGTACCGGTCGGTAGTGCGTTCGACACCGGGTCGTCGTGGTACGCCCGATGCCGTGACGGCCGCCGCGGTGCGGCGGCGCGCCGTCCTGCGGTGTCCCGCCGGGCCTACAGGTACGGGCCGGAACGGATGCCGCGGCCCTCGCCCGGGTCGTCGCCCTCCGGCTCGCCGCCGTGCAGACCGGGCGGCAGTGCCCGCCGCATCTGCTCCAGCTGCGCCCGCGCCGCCATCTGCTGCGCGAACAGGGCGGTCTGGATGCCGTGGAACAGGCCCTCCAGCCACCCCACCAGCTGCGCCTGCGCGATCCGCAGCTCGGCCTCGGTCGGGATCGAGTCCTCGGTGAACGGCAGCGAGAGCCGCTCCAGCTCCGCGACCAGCTCGGGCGCCAGGCCGAGCTCCAGCTCCTTGATCGAACTGGCGTGGATGTCCTTCAGCCGGGCCCGGCTGGCCTCGTCGAGGGGAGCCGCCCGGACCTCCTCCAGCAGCTGCTTGATCATGCTGCCGATCCGCATCACCTTGGCCGGCTGCTCGACCATCTCGGTCACCGGCAGTTCACGCGGGCCGTCACCGTCGTCGTTCCCCGGCGAACCGGGGAACCCGTGGCCCACCGGCAGGCCGTCCGGTCCGACGATCAGCACCTTCTGGCCGTCCTGCGACTGCCCGCCCATGCCCTGGTAGAGCTCCTGCGACGAGCGCTCGTTCATCGGATTCGTCATGAATCACATTCTCCCTCACTGGGGTTGGTCGGGTGGAGGCCCCCGACCGCACCGCCCCGGACCGGCATCGGCCGCCGCACGCGTACCGCCGCCTGCCCGGACACGACGCTACGCCCCCCGGGCGGGCCGCCGGTATCCGTACGGATACTCAGTTCACCCGGGGCCGGGGCACGCCCGCCACCGCGGGTGCCGGCCGACCTCCCCGGCCCGGCCGCCGCGCTGTCGCCGCCCGGCCGCCGGTCCCGTCCGACGGCCGCCGCTCAGCTCCTGCGCAGCCGGAGGCCGATCAGCCCCAGGCCGCAGCCGATCAGGCCGAGGCCGGCGCCGAGCGGCAGCTGGAGGGTGGAGGCGTCGTGCCAGCGGGCGGGCAGCACGACCGGGGCCGCCACGGCCTGCGCGTCGGGCCGGCCGAGCGCCACCACCGCGCTCCCCGTGGTGTCGGCGGAGTCGGTCTGCCCCCCGGCACCGGCGGGGTCCGCCCCGGGGGCGGCGGTCGCGGAAGGCTGCTCCGGCGGCTGCTCGACGGAGTGCTCCCGGCCGCGCTCCGGCGCGGACCGCACACGTTCGGGCGCCGAGCCCGGGCGGTGCCGGAACCACTTCTGGTCCCGATCGGCCCGGAGCCCGCCGGCGCCGGGCCGGGGGTGAGCGCTCTGGACCCGCGGCGGCGTGACGGCGGTCGGGGTCGCCGCGGTGGCGACGGCGGTCGCCGAGACGGCCGGGACGGGAGACGTGACCGGCGGCGTGTCCGGCGCGGCCGGCGCGGCCGAGGGCTCCGGGGCGGGAACGGGCCCCGGCGCGGCCGGCCCCGTGGCGGCGGGTCGCGGGGTGGCCGGCTCCGAGGTCGCCGGCCCGGTGGCGGCGGGCCCGGAGACCGGGGACGGCGAGGCGGCGGGCCCGGTGGCGGCTCCACCGGACGGCCCGGACGGCCCGGACGGCCCCGCCGGGGCCGGGGAGGGCGAACCGGAACGCACCGCCCCGCCCGAGGGCAGCGCCGCGCCCGGCTCCGCCGACACGCCCGCCGCGGCAGGTTCGTCCGCCGCGGCAGGTTCGTCCGCCGCGGCAGGTTCGTCCGCCGCGGGGGGTTCGTCCGCCCCGGCGGTCCCGGACAGCGTGCCGGACCCGGTCGAGGGGGGCGGGGCGAGGGAGGCGGGCCGGACGGCGGCGCCGGGCCCGACCGGGGCGGCGACCGCCACCGGGACCGTCAGCGGCACCGCGAGACCGAGCACCGCCACCACCAGCAGGCGCCGCGAGCACCGCTCGGCGCGCCGGGCGAGGACACGCCCGGCGCGGCGGGAACGGCGGTGCGACAACGCTGCGGGCAGCGGCCCGAGGAACGCGTACGAAGGTGCGGCCACGATCGAGGTCCTTCCGCGACGGCCGACCGCGCAGGGCGGGTCGGCGGCGGGACAGCTCCCGAACAGCCTCACACAATCCGACATTCAGGGCATTTCGAACCACCCTGGGCCGTTCACCCCCCGGCTCCCGCCCGCCCTCGGACCCGGCCCCGTCAGGCCCGCAGCACCACCTTGCCGACCTGCTCGCCGGCCTCCAGTGCCCGGTGCGCGGCGGCCGCGTCGGCCAGCGGCACCACCCGGTCGATCACCGGCTTCACCACGCCCGACTCCACCAGCGGCCAGACGTGCTCGCGCACCGCCGCCACGATCGCCGCCTTCTCGGCGAGCGGCCGGCCGCGCAGGTTGGTGGCGATCACCGCGCCGCGCTTGCGCAGCAGGGTGTTCAGGTTGAGCTCGCCCTGCACGCCGCCCTGCAGCCCGATGATCACCAGCCGCCCGTTGACCGCCAGCGCGTCCACGTTCCGCTGCAGGTACCGGGCGCCCATGATGTCCAGGATCACGTCCGCCCCGGCCCCGTCGGTGGCCTCCCGCAGCACCTCGACGAAGTCCTGCTCCCGGTAGTCGATCAGGACGTCGGCGCCCAGCTCCGCGCACCGGGCGAGCTTCCCGGCGCTGCCCGCCGTCACCGCCACCCGGGCGCCGACCGCCTTGGCCAGCTGGATCGCCATCGTCCCGATGCCGCTGGCGCCGCCGTGCACCAGCACGGTCTCGCCCGGACGCAGGTTGGCGGTGAGGAACACGTTGGACCAGACGGTGCAGGCGACCTCCGGCAGCGCGGCGGCCTCCTCCGGGGTCAGCCCCTTCGGTACCGGCAGCAGCTGCCCGACCGGGACCGCCACCCGCTCCGCGTACCCGCCGCCGACCAGCAGCGCGCAGACCTCGTCGCCGACCGCCCAGCCGGCCACCCCGGGGCCCAGGGCGGTGATCCGGCCCGCGCACTCCAGACCGGGGTAGGGCGAGCTGCCGGGCGGCGGGTTGTAGAGGCCCTGCCGCTGGAGCAGGTCGGCGCGGTTGACGGCGGTCGCCGCCACCTCGACCAGGACCTCGCCCTCACCGGGCACCGGATCCGGCACCTCGGCCCAGACCAGCGCCTCGGGCCCACCGGGTTCAGGAATCGTCATCGCATGCATGATCCCGACGCTACTCCGCGGCACCCCGGTCGGGACCGCTCCCGGCGCCCACCCGACCGGATCCGGCCGGGACCGGTCGCGTCAGCCCGCCAGATCCGGCAGCACCACGGCGCCCGGCAGCCCGGCCAGCACCCGGCCCGGCAGGATCAGCTTGCCCCGCCGCCGCCCGCTGCCCACCAGCACGTACGGCGTCGCGGCCACCGCCTCGTCGACCAGCAGCGGCCAGTCCGCGGGCAGACCGACCGGGGTGATGCCGCCGTACTCCATGCCGCTCGCGGCGACGGCCGTGTCCATCGGCGCGAAAGACGCCTTGCGGGCCTCCAGGTGCCGGCGGACGGCGCGGTTGACGTCCACCCGGGTGGTCGCCAGTGCCAGGCAGGCGGCCAGGGTCGTCCCGCCGCCGCGCTTGGCGGCGACCACCACGCAGTTCGCCGAGGCCTCCGGCGGCACGCCGTAGGTCTCGCAGAAGACGGCGGTGTCGGCCTTCTCCGGGTCGGTGTCCACGTACAGCACGGACCGGGCGGCCTCCCGGTCGTCCCAGCTCTTGAGGGCGTCCGCCACCGGCCCGGCCAGCTGGTCGACCACGTCCAGCGCGGGTCCGAAGGCGTCGAAGGTGCCGAAGGGGAGCTGCGGTTGATCGGTCATGGTGCCCGACCCTACGGGCAACCGGATCACTTGATGACGATCACCCGGTCGGTCAGCTGCAGCGTCTGCGCCTCCTGCTCGGTGTAGTTGATCACCCGGCGGCCGCGGACCACCGCCACCACCAGGTCCTCGCACTCCCGCGGGCTGTGCCCGGCCTCGGCCCGGGTGACCGGGCGCTCGATCACGTCCAGGCCGTTGCCGTAGGTCAGCAGGTCCTCCATGACCTCGCCGGCGTGCGGGCTGAGCATCGACATGCCGAGCAGCCGGCCGGCCGAACTGGAGCTGGTGACCACGACGTCCGCGCCGCTCTGCCGGAGCAGCGGGGCGTTCTCGTCCTCGCGGACGGCGGCGACGATGGTGGCCGCCCTGGTGAGCTGGCGTGCCGTCAGGGTGACCAGTGCGGCGGTGTCGTCCCGCTCCGGCGCGACCACCACCCGGGCGGCGGTGGGCAGTCCGGCACGGATCAGGGTGTCGGTCCGGGTGGCGTCGCCGACCACGCCGACCAGGCCGTGCTGGGCGGCCTGGTCGACCACCTTGCGCTGCGGGTCGACCACCACGATCTCGTCCTTGCGCACTCCCTGGCCGAGCAGCGTGTCGACGGCGCTGCGGCCCTTGGTGCCGTAGCCGATCACGACGGTGTGCTCGCGCACGGTGGACCTCCAGCGGTTCAACCGCCACTGTTGACGGGTGCGTTCGGTGAGCACCTCAAGGGTGGTGCCGACCAGGATGATCAGGAAGACCACCCGGAGCGGCGTGATCACGAAGATATTGGTGAGGCGGGCACCCTCGCTGTACGGGGTGATGTCGCCGTACCCGGTGGTGGAGAGCGTCACGGTGGCGTAGTACGCCGCGTCGAGGAAGCTCAGCCCGCCGCCGGCGTTGTCGTTGTAGCCGTCGCGGTCCAGCCAGACGACCAACGTGGTGGCCAGCAGCACGGCGAGCGCGATCAGCAGCCGGACGCCGACCTGCCGGACGGCGGGCGCCGACCGCCGGGCCGGCAGCACGATCCCGGCGTCCGCCCAGGGCTCGGTCCCGGGGGTGAGCGGGCCGGGGAACCGCTCGCGCCTGCGTCGGGTGTTCACGGGGCCTCCACCAGTTCGATCAGGTCGCCGGCCGCCGCGCCGCCGGGCGGCACCACCGCCAGTGCGTCGGCCCGGGCCAGACCCCGGAGCATCGCCGGTCCGTCGTACCGGAGCTGGACGATCCCTCGGTCGGTGCGCAGGACCGGGAGCAGCCGGGTGTCCGCCGGGTGCCCGGGCAGGTCGTCGACGGCCGCCGCCCGGACCGGGCGGGCGGTGGAGCGGCCGGCCAGCCCGTGCAGCAGCGGCAGTGCGAGCGTGACCGCCCCCGCCACGGCGGCCAGCGGATTGCCGGGCAGGCCCACCAGGTGGCGACCGCCGGGCAGTTCGGCGAGCAGCATCGGATGGCCGGGGCGCACGGTGACCCCGTCCACCAGCAGCCGGGCGCCGACCTCGGCGAGCGCCCGGTGCAGGTAGTCCACCGGTCCGGCGGCCGTGCCGCCGGTGGTGACCACCACGTCGGCGGTGGAGTGCCGCAGGGCGTCCCGCAGTAGACCGAAGTCGTCCCGGACGGCGCGCGGTTCGCCGGTCGTGGCCCCGGCGGCGCACAGCCACGGCGGCAGCAGCGGGCCGAGCGCGTCCCGGACCAGGCCGGGCCGGGGCAGGCCGGAGCCGAGCAGTTCGTCGCCCAGGACCAGCAGTTCGACCACCGGGCGGCGGCGGACGGTCAGCAGGTCGTGGCCGCAGGCGGCCGCCAGGCCCAGCACGGCCGGACCGACCGGGGTGCCGGCCGGGAGCAGCGGCTCGCCGAGCCGGCACTCCTGGCCGCGCGGGCGGACGTCCTGGCCGGTGGTCAGCGAGCCGGGCGTGCGGTCGTACAGCAACGGGCCGGCCGGCTCGCCGTGCTCCCGGCGGAGTACGGCGGTGGCGCCGGGCGGCAGTTGGGCGCCGGTGGCGATCTCCACGGCGGCGCCGTCGGCGAGCGCCCCGGTGGCCGGCCGGCCGGCCAGCTGCCGGCCGGCCACCCGCCAGGGGCCGGGGCCGGCGACCGCCCAGCCGTCCATGGCCGAGGTGTCGAAGGCGGGCAGGTCCGTGAGCGCGGCGAGCGGCTCGGCGAGGGTGTGGCCGAGCGCCTCGGCCAGCGGCAGGCGCAGCGGCGGCAGCGGCGTCCGGCCGGCCCGGCGGGCGGTGTCCCTGGCCCGCGCCCAGCTCGTCGGTCGGGCAGGGGCGGGCGGCTGGTCGAGCACGGCGAGCTCCTCCACCGTGCTCACGTCCGCCCCGGCTCGGCGTCCGCCGCCCACCGCTCGGCGAGTGCGGCGGTCCGCCGGGCCGCCTCGGCGACGGCCTCGGGGCCGCCGCCCTGCCGGGCGGCCGCGTAGCCGATCAGAAAGGCGGTCAGCGGCGCGGCGGGCCGGGCCACCCCGTGGGCGACCACCCGGGCCAGGTCGAGCAGTCCGTGGACGTCGACGTCCAGGTCGATGTCCAGCTCGGCCCGGACCTCGGCGATCCAGTCATCCAGCGTGCGCTCCATGCGCCCATGCTGCCCGATCGGTGGTTTCCCCGGCATGTTTGCCCGGTGAGCGGCGCGCGTCGTTTCGCTCACGCCCAGGCGCCGGCGCACGTGAGCGGGCCGGGGGCGGGCCGGGCGGCGGGCTAGGCGGTGGGTCCGGTGGTGGGTCCGGTGGTGTCGCGTTCGCGGGCCCGGGCCAGGTCCTCCCAGGTGTCGCAGTCGTACGTGACGTCGTCGGTGTCGGCCAGCCGGAGGGTGCGCAGCCCGCCGGTCAGGCGGCGCAGCGGCAGCCCCGCGGGGTCTCCGGCGGCGGCCAGCGCGGCCCGCAGGGCGGCGGCGCGGTAGGCGGCGGCCAGCGGCTGGTCACGTCCGCCGGCGTCGACCAGGACGGCCGCCTCGGTGTCCGGCGCGGCGGCGTCGAGGGCGGCGGCCAGCCGGTGGACGGTCCGCTCGTCGAGGAACGGCAGGTCGGCGGCGAACAGCAGCACCAGGTCGGCGGTCACCTCGGCCAGGCCGGCGGCCACGGCGGCCACCGGCCCGCCGCCGGGCGGCCGTTCACGGGTCCACCGGACGCCGGGGCGGGCGGTGGGCCGGGCCGGGCCGACCACGACGGTGGTGCGGGCTCCGGCGCAGGCCGCGAGCACCCGGTCCAGCAGGGTGGCCTCACCCACGGTCAGGCCGGGCTTGTCCGCCCCGCCGAGCCGCCGGGCGGCGCCGCCGGCCGGGACGATCACGTCGTACGGGGTCATGCCGCCAGTATCCGCCGGACGGGTCAGGACCCGTCCGACCCGGCCCCCGGCTCCTTCGCGGGCCCGTCCGGCCCGGCGGCGGTCTCCCCCGGCGCGTCCGGCGCCGCGGACTCCTCCGGGCCACCCGGCGCCGCGGACTCCTCCGCAGGTTCCGCCGGCCCTGCCGCCCGCGCCGTGTTGGCGGCGGCGCTCAGCTCCAGCACCGCCGGGAGGGTCAGCTCCCCGTACCGCTCGTTCACCGCCGCGGCCAGCGCCTCCGGGTCGTCCGGGTGCTCGGCCAGCAGACGGTCGAAGTCCTGGAGGTACTCGCCGGTGAAGGCGAGCACCCGGGCCGCCTCGTCGCCCTGCTCCGGCGCCCGGTGCCCGGCGATCACCCGCTCGACCCCGAGGTCGGCGATCCGGCCGAGGTTGCGGGTCCACGCGGTGCGCTGCTCGGGCGTGGTGTCGGCGGTCCAGACGTGGGTGCCGTTGTAGACGAAGTCCCCGGCGATCACGGTGCGGATGCTCGGCACGTGGACCACCGTGGAGCCGTCGCAGTCGCCCTGGCCGAGCAGCAGCACCGGGATCACCTGCCGGTCGAGCATCAGCGGCTGGGGCAGCAGCGGGGCCGGCACCAGCGGGTGGTCCGGGATGTCGTCCCCGAAGACCGGCTTCCACTGGGCGACCTTGGCGGCGGCGGTGCGCAGGATGCCGTCCACCACCGGCGGAGCGGCCAGCAGCTGTGCCTCGGGGAAGAGCCGGAGCACCTCCTCGGCACCGAAGTAGTGGTCCGGGTGGTGGTGGGTGACCACGATGGCGAGCAGCCGGCGGCCCTTGCCGGCGACCCACTCGGCCAGCTCGCGGCCGGCGCTGCGGGTCAGCTGGGCGTCGACCAGGATCGCGGTGCGCTCGCCGAGGATCAGCGTGGAGGTGGCGAAGAAGGCCGACTCGGGGCCGGTGAAGACGGCGGTCTCCAGCGGTCGGACCGGCGGTTCGGCGGCGGCTCCGTCGGCCGCGTCCACCGGGGCCGCCGCGTCCACCGGGGCGGCGTTCTCCTCGGGCGAGGACGACGTCACTGGCTGCTCCCTCTGGTCTGCGGTCCTGTTCGGCGGTCCGGTCTGCGGTCCGGTCTGCGGTCCGGTCGGCCGGTTGCCCGGTCGGCCCGGTCGGCCGGTTGCCCGGCGGTCCCGCGCCTCGGACCCGGCGGGGGCCGGGCCGCGGTCCGGCCTGCGGTACGGCCGGGCGGGTGGCGGGTCGGACGGCCGTCGTCCGGGTCCCCGCGCCCTACAGCATGGGAGTACGGCGCGCCGAAAGCGCGGAAGGCGCGCCCGACGGGGCACGCCTTCCCACTCGCGGTTCCGGGGCCGGCCCGGAACCCGGCCGCTCCGGCCGGCTCAGGCCTTCCGGCCGGTCAGCCGGGCCACCCGGTCGGCGACACCCCAGGAGGTGACCCTCCAGAGCGCCTCGACCACGATGTGCCGGCTCATCTTGGACGCGCCCAGCTCCCGCTCGACGAAGGTGATCGGCACCTCGGCCACCTTGAAGCCGGCCTTCACCGTCCGCCACGCCAGGTCGACCTGGAAGCAGTACCCGGCGGAGGCGACCTCGTCCATGCCCAGGCCCAGCAGGGTCTCCTTGCGGAACGCCCGGTAGCCGCCGGTGACGTCCCGGATCGGCACGCCGAGCATGAGCCGCGAGTAGGTCGAGCCGCCGCGGGAGAGCAGCAGGCGGGACTTCGGCCAGTTCACCACCCGGCCGCCCGGCACCCAGCGCGAGCCCAGCACCAGGTCGGCGCCGCGCAGCGCGGTCAGCAGCCGGTCCAGCTCCTCGGGGCGGTGCGAGCCGTCGGCGTCCATCTCGACCAGCACGTCGTAGCCCTGGTCGATGCCCCAGCGGAAGCCCGCCAGGTAGGCGGCGCCCAGGCCCTCCTTGCCCTTGCGGTGCAGGACGTGGACGTGCGGGTCCTCGGTGGCCAGCTTGTCGGCCAGCTCACCGGTGCCGTCCGGGCTGTTGTCGTCGGCGACCAGGACGTGGACCTCGGGAACGGCGGCGCGGACCCTGCCGACGATCGACTCGACGTTCTCCGCCTCGTTGAAGGTCGGGATGATCACCAGCACCCTGCCGAGATCAGCAAAACTCTGCTGGTTGACGGTCACGTACTAACCTCTCGGCCGGTGGCGGGAAGTGCCAGTCACCGTTGCCCGCACTCATCAGAAGACGCGGTCCCCGGCGGCTTCCCGCCGACCTGGAGACCACTGTGGAAAACACTGGGTCCTGGCATCCTACTACCGCGTCATCGGACTGCCCCGCCGCCCGAGGCACTCCCGGTCGGTACCGGCCGTTTCCCCCGGGGACGGGCCGGTCGGCTAGGGTCGATGCCCGGCCTTTGCCCGGATCGCCCGCCCGTCCGGGGACCGCCGCCCGGCGGCAGGGACCCGTCAGCCACTGCAGCAAAGGAGCAGGACCGCGCCCATGGACAAGCTCGTCAACACCGTCCGCCCGTACGCCTGGGGATCGGTCACCGCACTCCCCGAGCTGCTCGGACAGGAGCCGACCGGCGAACCGCAGGCCGAGCTCTGGATGGGCGCCCACCCCGGCGACCCCTCCCGGGCCGACCGGGGCGACGGGCCGCGCCGGCTGGACGAGCTGATCGCCGCCGACCCGGAGCGCGAGCTGGGCGCCGCCTCGGTGGCCAGGTTCGGGCCCACGCTGCCGTTCCTGCTCAAGGTGCTCGCGCCCGGCATCCCGATCTCCATCCAGGCCCACCCCTCGCTCGACCAGGCGCGGGCCGGGTACGCCGCCGAGAACGCCCGGGGCATCCCGCTGGACGCCCCGCACCGGAACTACCGCGACGACAACCACAAGCCCGAACTCATCTGCGCGCTCGGTGACTTCGACGGCCTCTGCGGCTTCCGCCGGCCCGCCGGGGCGGCCGCGCTGCTGGCCGGGCTGCGGGTGCCCGCGCTGGAGCCGCTGATCGCCCTGCTGGGGGCCGGCGACGAGGCCGAGGCGCTCAGCCGTGCCCTGGCCGCCGCCCTCGACCTGGACGGTCCGGCCGCCGGGGCCGCGGTCCGGGACACCGCCGAGGCGGTCGACAAGGCCGCCGCCGAGGACCCGGACGGCCCGTACGCCCCGTACACCCGGATCACCCGCGACTTCCCGGGGGACCGCGGGCTGATCGCCGGCCTGCTGCTCAACCACGTCCGGCTCCGGGCCGGTCAGGCGCTCTACCTCGGCGCCGGTGTGCCGCACGCCTACCTGCACGGCGTCTGCGTGGAACTGCAGGCCAACTCGGACAACGTGCTGCGGGCCGGGCTCACCCCCAAGCACATCGACGTGCCGGAGCTGCTCGAAGTGGTGGAGTTCGCCGCCTGCTCGCCGGCGCCGCTGCTGCCGGTACCGGTCGACGGGACGCCCGGCGAGGAGCTCTACCCCGTGCCGATCGACGAGTTCCGGCTCTCCCGGTTCGCCCTGGACGGCCGTGACCGGGAGGTGGACGGCCGGGCCCCGCAGATCCTGCTCTGCACCGCCGGGACCGCCCGGCTGACCGCCGCCGACGGCACCGCTCTGGACCTCGCCCGCGGCGAGTCCGCCTTCCTGCCGGCCACCGGCACCACCACCCGCCTCACCGGCACCGGCGCCACCGTCTTCCGCGCGACCGTCACGCTCTGACGCCGACGGGCCCAGGCGGCGTCCGCCCCGGCCCGCCCCGGCCCGTCCTGGTCCGGCCGGGTCCGGCCCTCCCCCCGTGCGACGGCTCCGGCCGTCAGTCCCGGGTCATGTCGACGAAGCGGGAGTAGTGGCCCTGGAAGGCCACGGTGATGGTGGCGGTGGGGCCGTTTCGGTGCTTGGCGACGATCAGGTCGGCCTCGCCCGCCCGCGGTGACTCCTTCTCGTAGGCGTCCTCGCGGTGGAGCAGGATGACCATGTCGGCGTCCTGCTCGATCGAGCCGGACTCACGCAGGTCGGAGACCATCGGCCGCTTGTCGGTGCGCTGCTCGGGGCCACGGTTCAGCTGGGAGAGCGCGATCACCGGCACCTCCAGCTCCTTGGCCAGCAGCTTCAGGTTTCGAGACATGTCGGAGACCTCCTGCTGGCGGTTCTCGGCCCGGCGGGAGCCGCCGGACTGCATCAGCTGGAGGTAGTCGATGACGACGAGCTTGATGTCGTTGCGCTGCTTGAGCCGGCGGCACTTCGCGCGGATCTCCATCATCGACAGGTTCGGCGAGTCGTCGATGAAGAGCGGCGCCTCGCTGACGTCCGGCATCCGGCGGGCGACCCTGGTCCAGTCGTCGTCGGTCATGGACCCGGAGCGCATGTGGTGCAGCGCCACCCGGGCCTCCGCGGAGAGCAGGCGCATGGCGATCTCGTTGCGGCCCATTTCGAGCGAGAAGATCACGCTCGGCAGCTTGTGCTGGATCGAGCAGGCCCGGGCGAAGTCCAGCGCCAGGGTGGACTTTCCCATGGCGGGACGCGCCGCGATGACGATCATCTGACCGGGGTGCAGGCCGTTGGTCAGGGCGTCGAAGTCGGCGAAGCCGGTCGGGACGCCGGACATCTGGCCGTTGCGGGAGCCGATCGACTCGATCTCGTCGAGGGCGCCCTCCATGATGTCGGCGAGCGGTGCGTAGTCCTCGTTGGTGCGCTGCTCGGTGACGGCGTAGATCTCCGCCTGGGCCGCGTTGACGATCTCGTCGACGTCGCCCTCGGCGGCGTAGCCCATGCCGGCGATCCGGGTACCGGCCTCGACCAGCCGGCGCAGCACCGCGCGCTC